>NZ_CP117523.1:2796422-3107136 GCF_036812735.1 Terrisporobacter glycolicus ATCC 14880 = DSM 1288
AGATATAATGTCTGGACCAGCAAGTACTTTACCATCTTCTTTAGATATAGTGACAACTACTATCATGAGTCCATCTTCAGATAAATGTTTTCTATCTCTTAGAACTATGTTTCCTACATCTCCTACTCCAAGCCCATCGACAAGCACATTTCCTGTCGGTACTGTAGCAGTAACTTTTGCAGAATGTCTATCTAATTCTAAAATTTGACCAGTTTGCATTACAAATACATTTTGATCTGGCATACCAAGCTCATTAGCTAATTCTGCATGACGTTTTAACATTCTATATTCTCCATGAACTGGCATAAAGAATTTTGGCTTAACCATTCTATTTATAAGTTTTAAATCTTCTTGGGCTGCATGACCTGATACGTGTATATCAGCTATGTCGTTGTAAACAACCCTAGCTCCTCTTTCAAATAAAAGATTTATCACTTTCGAGATTAGCTTTTCATTTCCTGGTATTGGATGAGCTGAAATTATTACTAAATCTCCCTTTTTAATTTCTACTTTTTTATGTTCGCTACTTGACATTCTAGCAAGAGCCGACATTGGTTCTCCCTGTGTTCCTGTAGTTATAATTACTAATTCATTGTCATCATATTTAGATATGTCATTTAAGTCAACTAATGTATCGTCTTCCATCTCTAAATAGCCAAGTTCTTTAGCAACACCTATTACATTAACCATTGATCTTCCTGAGACAGCAACTTTTCTATTAAATTTAACCGCCATATTTATTATTTGTTGTAATCTATGAATATTTGATGCAAAAGTAGATACTATAATTCTACTACCATTTGCTTTTCTAAATAAATCATCAAGACCTGCTCCTACTGTTCTTTCAGACATAGTAAATCCTGGTTTTTCTACGTTTGTACTATCTGCTAACATTAAAAGAACTCCCGCACTTCCAAGCTCACATATTCTGTGAATATCCATAACATCTCCATCTATCGGTGTAAGATCAATCTTAAAGTCTCCTGTATGGAAAATAACCCCTTGCTCTGTGTGTACAGCCAGTGAACAAGATCCTGGTATACTGTGGTTATTTTTTATAAATTCTACACTAATATTTTTAAGCTTAATTATTTGTTTAGGAGTAACAACATTTAATTTTACATTATTAAGTTTATGTTCTTTTAATTTAACCTCAATTAGTCCAATACTAAGTCTAGTTCCGTACACAGGTACATCGATTTTTTTAAGTATATATGGAAGAGCTCCTATATGATCTTCATGTCCATGTGTTATAAATATACCTTTTACCTTATCCTTATTTTTTAGTAAATAAGTTATATCAGGTATAACTATATCAACACCTAACATTTCATCTTCTGGAAAACTTAACCCCGCATCTATTACAACAATCTCATCCTTATACTCTATTACGGTCATGTTTTTGCCTATCTCGTTAAGACCACCTAAAGCCATTACTTTAATCTTGTTGGTGCTTTTCTTAAACAATTGCATCATCTCCTCTGTCTATTCAATTTTCAATTTTCAATTTAATGTTGCATATAAAAATAATATTAAATCACGCACTTTTTACCAACTAAGTTTATTGTATCATAAATTTCCTTTTATTTTAAGTATATTTAAAATACTTTTATCCATTATCTAGATAAAGTACTTTTTTAATATACAAAATCAACAAAAGTAAAAAGATATAAGTTCTATTTAGAACTTATATCTTTATTACAGTCCTGGCATAATCCATAAAATTTAACATCATGGTCTAATATTTTAAACTTATAAGCACTTTGTATTTCATTTTCCACGTTGTCCATTAAATCATCTTCAACTTCAATTATTTTTCCACATTTTTTACAAATTAAATGGTGGTGATTATGAGTTTCTGATTTATTTAAATTAATTTCGTATCTAATACATCCATCATCTAAGTTTAATTTTGATATTACTCCAATTTCGTCTAATAACTGCATTGTTCTATAAACTGTTGCAAGTCCTATTTCTGGACAATTCTCCCTAACTAAATCATAAATTTCTTCACTGCTTAAATGTCTGTTTTCATTATCAAGAAGTATATTTATTATAGCTCTTCTTTGAGGAGTTATTTTTAGTCCTGATTCCTTTAATTTGCTTTTTAAATTTTCCATTGTATTACACATAATACCACCCGTTTTCAATTGATAATCTTTTGTAATTATTGTAAATGATAAATTCACTCATGTCAATATTTAGAAAATCATTAATATATTTATTTTTTTATAACCATATTTATTATACTTAATTATATATAAAATCATGCAATATTTTTAAGTTTTTGTCTTTTTCCCATTTAATTACATATTGTGAATTGCGTTTTAATCTTCCATCTTCTCTATATTCATTACTAGGGAATTCCAATTGTTTTATTTTATAATTAGTTAAGTCCCTTGATATTATTGCTAAGTCTAAAATTTTATCTGGAGATACGCTAACATTTACATATTTAAGTAGTATTTTTATCAATTCTGGATATTTAAAAACTGATACTTTTGATAGTTTATAAGCTAAGCTTTCTAGTATTTTTCGTTGTCTAGCGTCTCTATAAAAACAGTTGTCTATTTTCCTAAGTCTACAATAAGCTAAAGCTTGATATCCATTTAGTAAATGATTGCCACTACTAGTTATATATTCTATATTATTACCCTTATTTTTAATTTCTAATCCATAACATGCATCTATTACTTTATTTAGTCCTTCAACTTCTCTATCCTCAATATTAACTTCTACTCCTCCTAGTACATTTATAACATCCACAAAACTTTTAAAGTCTACAATAGCATAGTCTTTTATATCAAGATTAAAATTATTATTTATTGTTTTAAGTAATAATTTGCAGCCTCCATATGAAAAAGAATGGTTTATTTTGTCATATCCTTCACCAGGAATATTCACTAGTGTATCCCTAGCTATAGACGTAAGCTTTAAGGCTTTATTTTTATTGTCTATAGTTAAAATAATCATAGCGTCAGCTCTAGAACTTTTATCTCCTATACCATCTTTTCCTATTAATAATATATTATAAATTGCTTTTTCTGTGTAAGAATCTATGTCTTTAGCAAAAACACTATTATTTAATATCACGGGAAAAATTATTATAAGTATTATGCTTATTAGAGTCTTTTTTTTCATTTTGTCATCCCCTTTACTTTTTTCAATATTTTCCCCAGTAATTTTAAAATTAAACTCTATAATTATGTATATTATCTTTAGTTTTGAACATAAAAAAGACTACCTATTAAGGTAGTCTTTTTTATTAGAATTCGTCGTCGTTAAGTCCTTCTTCGTCCATTAATGTATTATAAACATCAACAACTATTTCATATTCTTTATCATCTTCTAAAGGAACTAACATTTCTCCTTCTTCATCTTGGTCTATTCTAAATACTAAAGCCTCATCGCTATCTTCGTCATCAACAGGCATTAATATAGCATATTCCTTATCATTAGCTTCTAAAGTTAATATTACTTCAAATTCGCTTTCTACACCATTTTCATCAACTAAACTTATTATATTATCTTGCATCTAGATCACCTCAATTTCTTTCTTCTTTTTTATATTATATATTATACTAAGATAATTTCAAATATATTATTAAAATATTATTAGAAATTTCTTTGTAAGTCTAAATAACCTTGTAATATTATTACTGCTGCTAGCATATCTATTACTTTTTTTCTATTTTCTCTTCTAACATTACCTTCAATTAAAGACCTTTCAGCAGCTACTGTAGATAATCTTTCATCCCAAAATTCTATTGGTAAATTTGTTTCTTCCTTTAATAGCTCACAGAATTTTTGAACCTTTTCTCCTTGTGATCCTACAGTACCATTCATATTCTTAGGAAGCCCTGATACTATTTTATTTACTTGTTTTTCTGAAATTATCCTTTTAATTTCTTCTATGTCTTTTTTCTTGCCGACTCTTTTAATAGTCGTTACACCTTGAGCAGTTAAACCCATTATGTCACTTACTGCAACTCCTATAGTTTTATCTCCTATATCAAGGCCCATTATTCTTCCATCAAGCATGCTTCTTCTCCTTCTTATGTATCCATCATCATCCTTCTTAATTTTTAGCATAAATATAATTAATAGGGACTTCTATTATTTTATCTTATTTTATTTTTCTCATACCTTATTTTATATTATATTTTTAAAATTAGCCAGAATTAAATTTGTCTAATTTCAATTACTATTCTATTTTATTATTGAAAATCATCATATTAATACTAATAATTAATATTGGTATTAATATATATATGGATGCGGTAGCTGCTGCTACTATTCCAGAATCATTAACTAATAATGTTATTAAACATCCTACAATAGATGCAATAAACCCTTTAAATATCATAGGATATTTATTAGAAATATTCTTCATATGTCTTGACGGTCTAAATATAAATATACCTATAACAGCTATTCCAGTTAACAAAATATTAACCCAAACAGTGGATTTTGCTAGTTTTAAATTCATTGAAATTTTTCTAGAGAAGGTTAATATTATGGCACTTGGCCCTTCTCGAAGTATTTCCATTACAAAGGCTCCTAAATGAGATTCTGTTCCCATTAGTATATCTAATCCAGCAAACCCTAGCACTAATAAAAATGCCGTCAATACTACAATTATTATTTTCTTTAAATCTAGCTTAACATCATATATCAACATCATAAATATTAAGAATGCAATACATTCAGATATAGCTGCTCCAACATTAGCTCCCATAAATGGTGCTGCAGTTGTTATTAATATTACAATAAACAATGCTCCAACTAACCATTTATGCATTCTTTTGTTATTTAATAAAACTGCTAGTCCAAATATAGAACTTCCTATAATAACACCTTGGTATTCATTCCCTACGCCATAGTATCTAGCTCCTACTATAGCATCATAACTCATCACACTATATTTCATAAAGAACGTTCCAATTATTGAGTCAAATACTACCAGTCCTACTGTTAGTAAAGCATAATATGACATTTGTTTTATATCACTATGTTTAAATAATAATCGTCCAGATAAATATATTAAAATAGTCATTGCTATCACACTTATTATTATACCCATCTGAGTTTTAGCATTAAATATAGGTGAAGATAGTAAAGCAAGAGGCATTACCATACCTAATTTAATAAATTCTTTTAAGACTATAAATACTTTATCTTTATACGGCAATTTATCTTTGAATAGTAAAGCTATCATTGCCATTAAACCTGATACAGATACAATCCCTACAAAAATATTAACTAAAGTAGATCTTATATTATTAATTGAAACTATTTTTTCATATTGATTCGATAAATATTTTATATTATCATCTTTTTCAATATAATCAAATGTTTTACCTATCATAATATCATTTGATAGTCCAAATTCTTTTAATATATCCACACCTAAATCTAAATTTGCTATTATACCATCTCTTCTTGTCGTAGCGCTTGATAACAAGCCTTTTTTATGGCCACTAAACTTAATTACTGGAGATAGACGTCTTTTATTGTTATAATCTAGGTTACTTTGAAATTCACTCACAATATATACTACATCATTTTCATTTACCATATTGAGTACTTCGCTTAAGTAATTATTTACATTAGTATATATATTTGTTTTAATTTTGTTATAAGTTTTTTCATTTAAATTAGATTTATATTTATCTAATCTATATGTATCACCTAGTTCTATAAATAATGCATCATTATCTTTGTAATATGATTTAGTCTCTTTAATTAATTTTTCATAGTCTGTTCTTATTCCATAAGGCATAGATAAATCTTTTATATTTATATTATCTACATTTCCTGAATAAACTCTACCAAAGGTGTCCATACATACTAACCCAATATTTCTTATTTTTATTACATTGTTATTTTCTATTATGTCGCTATTTCCTAACAGAGCCATTTTCTTATTATTGTCTGATAATGTTTGACCTAGCACTCCTAATGTAGAACCATAACTACTTTGTTCAATATTAATGTTAATCGATGCATTAATGTTCAAATTATTTATTTCCTTAGGATTTTTTCCTGTAGCAGACTTATATATTAATCCATTCTCTTTGGTTAAGTTTTCAAAGGAAATGGGCCCATTACTAATAACATTAGCTCTGCCTCCTGCACCTATACTGGCATATGATCTTTCATCGTCATTTCCTTGATCACCTCTAGTATTCATTAAACCAATATATCCACTCTTACTTAACTTTTCTTTTAAAACAGGTATTCCTTGTAAATCATTTATATTAGATCTATTCATGCTTATATAAATAACTTTCCCTTCTTCAGTTGCTGCAAAGGAATATTTAGGAATAAACCCAATACATATCAAAATTAATAATAATGATATTATTTTTTTCCTCATTATAATTGACCTACTTTCTATTTTGATAAATATAACATAAAAATTTCTTAAACCAAATTATCTCTTTTGAGTTTTATTATTACTGTTTTAACTTCCTTTATTCTTCCATCAAGCATAATCATTCTCTTTTTATGTATCCATAATCATACTACTTAATTTTTACATAAATATAATTAATAGATACCTTTATTATTCTATATTGTATTAAAAAAACTAGCCAGAATTAAATTCTGGCTAATTTCAATTTCTATTCTATTTTATCGTTAAAAATTATCATGTTAATACTTATAATTAATATTGGTATTAATATATATATGGATGCTGTAGCTGCTGCTACAATTCCAGAATCATTAACTAACAATGTTATTAAGCATCCTACCATAGATGCAATAAATCCTTTAAATATCATAGGATATTTATTAGATATATTCTTCATATGTTTAGAAGGTCTAAATATGAATATACCAATTACAGCTATTCCTACTAATAATATGTTTACCCATACAGATGATTTAGCAAGCTTTAAGTTCATAGATATTTTTCTACCAAATGTATTAAATATAGCTTGTGGACCTTCTTGTAGTATTTGTTGAGTAAATACTCCTAAATGAGACTCCATTCCTAGCATTAAATCTAATCCTGCAAATATTAAAACCAATACAACTGCTGATAATCCTAATATCATGATTTTTTTGAAGTCTAACTTAACATCAAATATTAGCATAATAAATAATAAGTATGCTATACATTCAGATATGGCACCACCAACATTTGCACCCATTGAAGGGAATGCACTTGTAATAAGTATTACAACTGATAATACTATGGTGAACCACTTTGGTATTTTTTTATAATTAAGAAGTACAGATAATGCAAATACTGCACTTGCTATTGTTACACCTTCATACTCATTACCAACTCCGTAATATCTAGCTCCAACTATTGCATCATAACTCATTATACAATTTTTCATAAGAGGTGTTCCTATAACTGAGTCAAAAACAATTAAAGCTATGGTAAGGAATGCATAATATCCCATTTGTTTAATATCATTATCTTTAAACAGTAATCGTCCTGATAAATAAAGTAAAATGGTCATTATAACAACACCACTTACTAGACCTAACTGCCCCTTAAAATTAAATATAGGTGATAGTAATAATGTTAAAGGCATTATCAATCCTAATTTAATTAACTCTTTTAATATTACAAATATTTTTTCTTTGTGAGGTAGCTTATCTTTACATAATAGGGCTAGCATTGCTATTACCCATGATGCAGATACAATTCCAACAAAGGTATTAACAACTGTAGATCTTATATCATTTATTGAAACTATTTTTTCATATTGTGAAGATAAGTAATTTATATTATCATCTTTTTCAATATTGTTTAATGCTCTTCCTATCATAGCTTCATTTTTTAGGTCAAATTCATTTAAAATATCAACACCTAAATCTAAGTTAGCTATTATTCCATCTCTTCTTGTTGTTGCACTTTCTAATAATCCTTTTTTATTATTAGAAAATTTAATAACAGGAGCTAGACGCCTTTTATTATTATAGTCTAGGGTACTTGGAAATTCACTTACAATATATACAACATCATTTTCACCTATCATATTAAATACTTCTTTTAAATATGTATTTATATAAGAGTAAATTTGCTTTCTTGTTTTATTATATGTATTTTCATTTAAGTTTAATTTGTACTCATCTAATCTATACGTGTCACCAAGTTCTACAAATAAAGCATCGCTGTTTTTATAATATGTTTTTGTGTCAGCAGTTAATTTGTCGTAGTCAGTTCTTAGCCCATATGGCATATTTAAATCTTTTACAGTAATATCATCAACATTTCCAGAATCCACACGGCCTGAAGTGTCCATACATATTAATCCCGCATTTCTTATTTTTTTTAATTGATTATTTTCTACAATATCACTGTTACCTAATAACGCTACTTTTTTGTTATTAGCAGATAATGTTTGACCAAGTAGTCCTAATGTAGAACCATAACTTCCACTTTCAATATTGTTATTAATAGATTTATTTATAGCTAGGTTATTTATACCTTTTGGATTTTCTCCAGTAGATGCCTTGTATATTTTACTATTCTCATCATTTAGATTTTCAAAAGATATAGCTTCATTATTAACTACATTGGCTCTACACCCAGCACCTATACTAGCATATGATCTTGCATCGTCATTTCCTTGATCACCTCTAGTATTCATTAAACCAATATATCCACTCTTGCTTAGTTTTTCTTTTAGAATAGGTATTCTTTGTAAATCATTTATATTAGCCCTATTCATACTTATATAAATGACTTTACCTTCTTCTGCTGCAAAGGAATAATTGGGAATAAATCCAATACATATCATGATTAATAATAATAATGATATTATTTTTTTCCTCATTATAATTGACCCACTTTCTATTTTGATAGATAACACTTAAGAATTTCTTCTAGCAATTCATCTCTTTCGTATTTTCTTATTACTGTCCTAGCGTCTTTGTAACTTGTTATATAACTAGAGTCACCAGATAGGATATATCCTATCATTTGATTGATAGGATCATATCCTTTTTCTTGTAGAGCTTGATAAACATAATTTATTGTTTCTCCTACGCTCAAACTTTTATTTTCTGTAACTCCTTCGAATTTTACTGTATAATCGAAATTATTATCCAAAATAATTCCCCCTTTCAGTTATTTAATTTGGCTTTTTATAACCTCACTTGCATAACTTAAAGCTTCGTCTACTTTTGATATATCAGTTGCTCCAGCTTGTGCCATGTTTGGTCTTCCGCCACCTTTACCATTAGCTATTTTTGCAACTTCTCTTACAATATTTCCTGAGTGTATACCTTTTTCTATTACATCATTTGTTGCTGTAACAACAAAGTTTACTTTATTATCTACTACATTTGAAAGAACTACTACTCCACTTCCAACTTTATCTCTTAGAGAGTCTGCTGTTTCTTTTAAAGAATTCATGTCTATTCCTTCAAATTTAGCACACAGTAAACTTACTCCAGACACATCAACTTTTGAATCTAATAAAGCATCAACTGATTGTAAATTTAATTTAGTTTTTGCATCTTGTAATTCCTTAGTTAAAGATTTATTTTCTTCTACTAAAGTATGAGCTCTTTGAACTAAATTATCTTCTTTTGTTTTTAAAGCTACACATATGTCATTTATTACTGTATCTCTGTTTGTTAAATATTCATAAACAGATTTACCAGTTATAGCTTCAATTCTCCTAACACCAGCTGCTACTCCTCCTTCAGATAATATTTTAAATAATCCAACTTGAGAAGTATTGTTAAGGTGAGTTCCTCCACAAAGCTCTACTGAATAGTTGCCCATAGATACAACTCTTACCTCATTACCATACTTTTCGCCAAAGAGTGCCATAGCTCCTTTTTCTTTTGCATCTTTTATATTCATAATTTCACAATTTATGTCTAATGCATCTAAAATAGCAGTATTAACTTTTTCTTCTACTAATTTTAACTCTTCTTTTGATATTGGTTCAAAGTGAGTTACGTCAAATCTTAATCTTTCTGGAGTTACTAAAGAACCAGCTTGGTTAACATGATCACCTAGAACTTCTTTTAATGCTTCATGTAATAAGTGAGTTGCAGTATGGTTTCTTGCAGAGGCCATTCTTATTTCTTTGTCAACTTTTGATTCTAATTTATCACTTACACTTATTTTACCTTTTTTAACAAATCCTATGTGTTTTATAGTGTTGTTTGCACCTTTTTTAGTATCAACAACTTCAAATATAGTCTCTCCATTTTCTAATGTTCCTATATCTCCAGCTTGTCCTCCACCTTCTGCATAGAAAGCAGTTTTATTTAATACTACTACAGCTTTTTCACCTTCACATATAGTACTTACTACTTCATCACCTTTAACTATGGCAGTTACATTACCACATAGCTTTAAGTTTTGGTATCCATCAAATGTTGAAGCTATACTTTCATCTAATGTTGATAGTGGATCTTCTTTCCAACCTTCGTCTTCCATAGCACCTCTATCAGCTCTAGCTCTTTGTCTTTGCGCTTCCATTTCTTTCTGGAATCCATCTTCATCTATCTCAAAATCTTGTTCTTCAAGAATTTCCTGAGTCAAGTCCATAGGGAATCCATAAGTATCGTATAATTTAAATGATTTTTCCCCACTTAAAATTTTTTCATTGTTTGCTTTTAATTCAGCTATATAAGAGTTTAATATTTCAACACCTTGGTCTAAAGTTTCGTTGAATTTTTCTTCTTCTATCTTAATTACTTTTTTAACATAGCTTTCTTTTTCTACTAATTCTGGATATGCTTCTCCACTTACTTTTTTAACTCTGTCAAATAGTACATATAAGAAGTCTTCTTTAATTCCTAATAATTTTCCATGACGAGCAGCTCTTCTAAGCAGTCTTCTAAGAACATATCCTCTTCCTTCATTTGAAGGTAATACACCATCAGCTATTAAGAAACTCATAGCTCTCATATGGTCAGTTATTATTCTTATAGATACATCATTTTTAGCATCTTCTCCATATTTAACATTTGCTAATTCTTCTATTCCTTCAATAATATATTTTATAGTATCTATTTCAAATATATTATCTACGTCTTGCATTATACAAGCCATTCTTTCAAGCCCCATACCAGTATCTATGTTTTTGTTAGCTAGTTCTGGATAAGTTCCATCTTCTTGTCTATCAAATTGAGTGAAAACTAAGTTCCAAAATTCTAAATATCTATCACAATCACATCCTGGTTTACAATCTGCATTGTCACATCCGAATTTTTCACCTCTGTCAAAGTATATCTCTGAACAAGGTCCACATGGTCCAAGTCCTATCTCCCAGAAGTTGTCATCCTTTCCAAGTCTAACCATTCTTTCTTCTGGCACACCAATTTCTTTAACCCAATAATCATAAGCTTCATCATCGTTTAGATAAACAGTTACCCATAGTTTATCTTCTGGTATATGTAGATGTTCTGTTATAAATTCCCATGCCCATGTTATAGCTTCTGTTTTAAAGTAATCTCCAAATGAAAAGTTACCCATCATTTCAAAGAAAGTACCATGTCTAGCAGTTTTACCAACATTTTCTATATCACCTGTTCTTATACATTTTTGACAAGTAGACATTCTTTTACTTGGTGGTACTTCCACTCCTGAGAAATAATTTTTAAGTGGTGCCATACCTGAGTTTATAAGTAATAAACTTTTATCATTGTTTGGTATTAAAGATGCACTTTTACCTACATAATGTCCTTTTGATTCAAAGAACTCTAAAAATCTTTTTCTAATTTCATTAGCTCCTAAGTTTTGCATTAGCTTTACCTCCTATAAATTTATATCTTTTACTTTACAAATAAAATTTCCTATTTTTTCTATTATTTAAGTAATACAATATCTTACCCAAAATTAAATTAGTAAATATATTTTTGATTTACTTTGCTCAAAATAAATTAAAAAACCTCGCACCTATATAAAACTATATAGGGGCGAGGTATATTCGCGGTACCACCCTAATTATCATAATAAACATGATATCTTCGGAAAACCTTAGCTATAACGTAACTACCGTCAATCTATACTTAATTTCCAGATTGATACTCCAAGACTGCTTCAAATATTCTATTCTAGGAGTTCTCACCATTTCTCCTTCTCTGTGAAGACCTTAAATATTTTACTACTTCTTTTCATTGTATTTAAATTATTTGTAAAATTATATTTTCTTATAGTAATTCTACTAAATTTTCAATTTATAATCAAGTCTATTATAAACTTTTGTCTATAATTCCTCCTCCAACTACTTTGTCTCCTTGATACATTACAACAGATTGACCTTTAGTAATAGCTCTTTGAGGTTCGTCAAATACTATTCTTATTGAGTCTTTCCCGTTGTTGTATACTGTAGCTGGTGATGGTTTTGCAGAGTATCTAATTTTAGCTTCTACTCTAATTGGTTCTGTAATCTCATCTACTGCTATTAGATTAACATCCTTTGCAATTAATTCATTGTTGAATAAATCGTCATTTGATCCCAAGATTACTTCATTAGTTTGTGGGTTTATATCAAGAACAAACATAGGTTTACCAAAAGCAATACCTAGTCCCTTTCTTTGTCCTATTGTGTAATAAATTATTCCTTTATGTCTTCCTAAAATATTACCTTTAGTATCTACAAAGTTTCCTTCTTTAATACGTTTATTTGAATGTCTTTTTACATAGTTTGCATAATCATTATCTTTTACAAAACAAATTTCTTGGCTATCAGGTTTGTTGTGAACGTCCATTCCCATTTCTTTTGCAATTTCTCTTACTCTATCTTTTTCATAATCTCCAATCGGAAGCAACGTATGCTCTAATTGCTCTTGTGTTAGATTATATAATGCATAAGTTTGATCCTTTTTATCAGTTACTGATTTAACTAAGTAATGTCTACCAGTTTCTTCGTCTTTTTCAATCTTAGCATAATGACCAGTTGCAACATAATCACAACCTAGTGCCATGGCTCTTCTGTATAAGTCGTCAAATTTTATATGCTTATTACATGCTATACAAGGGTTTGGTGTTCTTCCTTGTAAGTATTCATCAATAAAATAATCTATTACTTTTTCTTTAAATACATCTTTAAAATTTAATACGTAAAATGGTATGCCTATTTTGTCTGCAACAGCCCTTGCATCTTCTACTGCTGCCAGCGAACAACATCCACCGTCATTTTCTATTAAATCATATTCTTCATCGTCTTGCCATAATTTCATAGTAACGCCGATTACTTCGTATCCTTGTTTTTTTAGTAGGTATGCAGCAACAGAACTATCTACCCCACCACTCATACCTATCATTACTCTTTTGCTCATTTTCTAAATCACCTCATTCTCTATATTATATATACTTTAAAAGAATTTTAAAAGTATATTTTTAAATTCTCAAAATTTATTGCTTCTTTGACAAAAAAAATCTTTGAGATAAGTTACCCCAAAGATTTTATTTATTTTATATTAGTCTTCTTCTATATCATGGTGATGATCATGATCATCGTCTATAACCACATCATCTAATTCTGGTATGTGTATATTATTTTTTTCTGCATAGTCTATTAATGCTGCCTTTATAGCTTGTTCTGCTAAAACTGAACAGTGCATTTTAACTGGTGGTAAACCATCTAGTGCTTCAGCAACAGCCTTATTAGTAATTGCTAAAGCTTCATGTATGCTTTTACCTTTTACCATTTCTGTAGCCATTGATGAAGAAGCTATAGCTGAACCACATCCAAATGTTTGGAATTTAACATCCTTTATTATTTCATTTTCTATATCAAGAAAAATTTTCATTATGTCTCCACATTTAGCATTCCCAACTTCACCTATTCCACTTGCATCTTCTATTTGTCCAACATTTCTTGGGTTTAAGAAATGATCCATTACTTTATCACTATATTGCATAATCTTTTCCTCCTAATATTTTCTAATCTATCTATTTTAATTTATTATTTATTTTGTTCTTTTAAATAAGTTTGATATAAAGGTGATAATCCTCTAAGTCTTTCTATTACTTTTGGAAGATGTTCTAATATATAATCTATATCATCTTCAGTAGTAAAATCTCCAACAGTAAGTCTTAAAGAACCATGTGCCCATTCATGAGTTAATCCTATTGCCATTAATACGTGAGATGGATCTAGAGAACCTGATGTACAAGCAGAACCACTTGAACCGGCTATTCCTACTTGATCTAATAACAGTAATATTCCTTCACCTTCTATAAATTCAAATGAGAAGTTTGCATTACCTGGTAGTCTATCAGTTCTATGACCATTTAATATTGTATGAGGTATTTTCTCTAATACACCTTCTATAAGTTTTTCTCTAAGTCTTGTTAATTCTGATATATGATGTTCCATATTTTCTTTAGCTATTTCTGCCGCTTTTCCATATCCTACTATTGCAGGTATATTTTCTGTACCAGCTCTTTTTCTCTTTTCTTGAGCTCCACCATGTATAAGATTGTGTATTCTTACACCTTTTTTCATATATAAAGAACCTATTCCTTTTGGTCCATATATTTTATGAGAAGACATACTCATTAAGTCAACATCTATATCTTTAACATCTACTGGTATATTACCAGCTGCTTGAACTGCATCTGTATGCATTAAAGCACCATGTTCATGAGCTATTTTAGCTATTTCTTTTATAGGTTGTATAGTACCTATTTCATTGTTAGCATACATTATACTAACAAGTATAGTAGTATTTTTTATTTCTCTTTTTAATTGTTCTAAATCTACTTTTCCATTCTCATCAACATCTAGATACGTAACTTCAAATCCGTGTACTTTTTGTAAATATTCACAAGTATGAAGTATAGCATGATGTTCTATTTTACTTGTTATTATATGATTCCCTTTATCTCTTCTTGCAAAGGCAGCTCCTTCTAAAGCCCAGTTATCACTTTCACTACCACCATTTGTGAAATATATTTCACTTGCATCTGCATTAATAAGTGATGCTACTTGTTTTCTAGATTTATCTAAAGCCGTTTTTGCCTCTCTCCCAAATAAGTGGAAACTTGAAGCATTTCCAAAGTAATCAGTTAAATATGGCATCATTTCGTCTAATACTTCTTTTTTTACTGGAGTAGTAGCTGAATAATCCATGTATAGTCTTCTTTTTTCCATCATAAATTCATCTCCTATTTTTTATTATTCATTAGTTCTGTTATATCAAATTCTTTTATGTTATTCTTCTTATTGTAGTCATCAACCATATCTTGTAGTGTAATGGAATTTAATACATCCTCAATTCCTTTTTTTAACTTTTCCCATACTAATTTGGTAGAACAATCATTTGAGTTTTCACATACTCCTTCTTCAATAATGCATTGAGATAGTGCTACTGGTCCCTCAAGTATAGCAAGTACATCACCTACAGTAACTTCATTAGGTGCTTTGTTAAGAAGATATCCGCCTTGTGCGCCTCTTACACTAGTTATTAATTTTGACTTCTTCAATGTAGAAAATATTTGTTCTAAATACTGCTCTGGTATTTTTTGTTTACTTGCAATCATGTTTAAAGGCATAGGCCCTTCATTTACATGCAAAGATAATTCAAATATTGCCTTCAGTCCATATTTACCTTTAGTTGATAATTTCATTTTTTATCACCCTCTGTGTCCATTACAATTCATAGTAAACTTGTATGAATTACTTTGATATCATTGTATTATTTCCTACCATTTTTGTCAAGATTATTTCTGACTATTTTTATCGGAATTAATTTCTTAATTTAATGATAATTAATTTATACCCACAAATAAAAAAAGATAACTTGAAAATTCAAATTATCTTTTTACAATTTTTTCTATTTTCGATATATACTCCAATATCCAATTTGTTCAAATCCCAGCATTTTATAAATAGCACCTGCTGCTTCATTATCACAAAATAAACAAGGGATCCTATTTTCTTCTAGCAATTCATTACAAATCTTTATTAGGCATTTGGTAGCATAGCTTCTATTTCTATATTTAGGATGAGTTCCTACCCCTATAATCATAGCATTATGTCTATTTTCTGAAGTTGTTTTAGCCATAGAAACTATTTTTCCTTCTCTTTCTATACAGTAACCTCTTCCAGTTTTTAAACTAGACTTAATATTATCTACTGTTGTATCTTCAAATTCATCTATTTCTTCATACAATTTTACTATTTTATTTAAATTACCAAATCTAATTTTTCTAAGCTTAATATTATCTTCTATGTACGGAGGTAGTAGGTTTTTATTAATTAATTTAAAAATATTAACTTTTCTATATCTTCCTAGACAAATCTTTGTCTCTAATTTCTCCAGTGTTTGTGATTTTCCACAGACCTCTTCACAACTACTTTCGTTTATAAATTCTGCGAAATCATCTACATCAAACTTATCATAAGCATAAAATATAATAAATTCAAAACATTTTAGTAAGATACCTTCAATTTCTCCTTCTTCATTTATTCCACCATAAATGCTAAAAAAATAACTATCATAGCCATATCTTTCAATATCACTTAATAAAAATATATTCACTTCTTTTTCTTTATGCAAATATTCAATAACTTTCTTATGATAAGTACTATTTAGTCTTTGAATCATTAACATTCCCCCTGATATATAATTATCATTTATTAAAATTACTAAAAACTCCTCAATATTAATCATAAGTTTATTTAATCTCACTTGCAATTAAAAATTGTGCTTACTAATATATATAGTTAAATAATTAATTTTTTATGATTTTTATTGGTAATCTTTTATAAGAATTTTAAATTATTTAAAACAGATAATAATCTTATAATATGTAAAAGGATGTGTAAAAATGACTGACAAAAAAAGACCTAGCACAAAAAAAATGAAAGATTATGAAAATGAGAAATTAGAAATAGCTAGTGAATTAGGAACAATTAATATGAATGATGTACAAGTAAATGTTAAAATAGCCGCCCAAGATGAAGCAAAATATAGCAGTAAAACTACTACAAAACAACATAATTTAAATAATCAAATGAAAACTACACCTCACGAAAAAGTATAGTTTAATGTTACTAACAAAATAAAAAACAAGTATACCATTGGTATACTTGTTTTTTATTTTGATGTATTTTTAATTAATTTCCAATAATTTTCGAAAGAACTTTCATTTTTATTTTTACCATGCACATAATATTTTTTATCCTTTATCTCATCTGGTAAATACTGTTGCTCTACATAGTGATTTTCAAAGTTATGTGGATATTTGTATTCAACACCCCTACCTAATTTTTTAGCTCCAGCGTAGTGAGCATCTTTTAAATGATCTGGGATTTCTCCAGTTTCAATATTATCCAAGTCATACAAAGCCATATCAATAGCATTTATGACTGAATTTGATTTTGGACATTGTGCCAAATATATAGTTGCTTGCGCAAGAGGTATACGCGCTTCTGGAAAACCTAATTGAAGTGCTGCTGAAACACAAGCCTCAGTTATAGTGATAGCCTGAGGCACTGCCAATCCAACATCTTCACTTGCAACACACAATAATCTTCTTGTTATAGACTGAAGATCGCCTGCTTTTATTAATCTTGCCAAATAATGAATTGCACCATCGGCATCAGATCCTCTTAATGATTTATGAAAAGCTGACAATATGGAATATCCGTCATCTCCGCCTTTATCATAGTTTAGCATTTTTACAGAAGAGCAATTTATAACATCATCTAGAGTTACTTTCACTGAATTATTAAGAATATCTATTCCCACATTAAATACTAATTCTAATTTATTTAAAGCACTTCTCATATCACCATTACAAGTATCTGCAATATACTCCAAAGCCTTTTCTTGTATACTAATACTTTCATATGAATACAAACCTTTCATTTTGTTCACAGCTCTATTTAGACCTTTTAATATATCATTTTTTACAATAGGCTTAAATTCAAATATTGTACTTCTACTTAAAATAGCCTTATATACTACGAAGTATGGATTATCTGCAGTACTAGCTATCAATGTCACCGATCCATCTTCTATTACTTCTAATAAAGATTGTTGCTGCTTACGATTAAGAGCTTGTATTTCATCAAGCATTAAAAGTATACCGTTGTATGAAAACAAATCTTGTTTATTTACATCAATTACTTCTTTTATTTCTTTTACTCCACAATTGACAGCATTTAACTTTACATATTTTTTATTTGTACAATTTGCTACAATATTTGCAAGTGTTGTTTTACCCGTGCCTGGTGGACCATATAATATCATATTTGGAATAGTATTATTATCTAATAATTTATTTATAATTTTTCCTTTACCAATTATATGAGATTGTCCCACCATATCATATAAACTTTTAGGACGTAATTTATCTGCTAAAGGTTGCACATCTTTCACTCCTTTATATGTAAAAAAGGTATCTTATAAAGATACCTTTTTTTATTAATAATTACTTCTTACTTTTTTAAGTTCTGGTATTAACTTATCATTAAGAATTTTTATGTGAGTCCCCTTCATTCCTAAAGATCTAGACTCAATTACCCCTGCACTTTCAAATTTTCTAAGAGCATTTACAATTACTGATCTTGTTATTCCTACTCTATCTGCTATTCTACTTGCAACAAGTAAACCTTCATTACCTTCTAACTCTTTGAAGATATGTTCTACTGCTTCTAATTCTGAGTAAGACAATGTGCCTATAGCCATTTGAACTATTGCAGTTTTTCTCATTTCTTCTTCCATTTCTTCACTTAGGCCCCTTAGAATTTCCATACCTATTACTGTAGCACTATACTCAGATATGACTAAGTCATCATCTGTAAATATATCATTATATCTTGATACTACTAGTGTACCAAGTCTTTGTCCACTTCCTAGTATAGGAATGATTGTATGATATTTTTCTAATCTTCCTTGTTCATCTGGAAATACATCTAATACTTTCTCTCCTGTTAGGTTTTCCAGTGTTTCATCAATTTTTAAAACTCTATCTGTATAAGCTTTAGGGAAAATTTGTAACTTAGTTTCTTCATCTTCTATAACAGAACTATCTTGAATATCCGTTAAATGAAGACCTATAACTTTTCCTTTTGCACTTATCACATATATATTAGCATCTAATACTTCCCCTAATGTTTCTGCTAATATATCAAATGATACACTACTACCTCCGCTTGTTTGAAGAGTTTTGTTGATTCTTCTTGTCTTTTTTAATACTTCACTTGCCATTTAATCATCTCCTTAACGAAGTTTAAAGAATTTAATATTCTATAGTCGTTTACTTATTTTACCTATTTCATTCTAACACAAAAATGTACACTAAACAATAAATTGTTTGTATTTTTGCCAATATTCTGTCATCTCGATAATTTTATTCCAAAATTCTTCCTTCAGCTTTACACTCTTTATTAGAACATATCTCTTTTGTTTCACTTTTTGTTTGTTTTTCTATCATGTAAGAACCACATTCTTTACAAATTTCTCCTGTGGGTTTGTACCAGCTTATAAAATCACATTCTGGGTAACTTGAGCATCCATAAAAAGCTTTACCTTTTTTAGATTTCCTAAGAATAATGTCTCCTTCTTTACACTTAGGACATTTTACTCCTACTTTATTAACCAATGGTTTTGTATTTTTACAATCTGGATAGTTTTTACATGCCATAAATTTACCAAATCTACCATATTTAATAACCATATTTGAACCACATAGTTCACATATTTCATCAGTTTCTTCATCCATATTAATTTTTTCTATTTTTTCGTTAGCTTCTTCTATAGCTTCCTTTAAAGGCTCATAGAACTCACCAACAACACTTTTCCATCTTATGTCGCCTTCTTCTATTTCGTCTAGTTTACTCTCCATCTGAACGGTAAAGTCAACATCGATGAATTTTTGGAAGTTTATATTTAAAATATCAGTTACTATCATTCCTAACTCTGTTGGATGTAAACTAGTTCCTTGTTTTTCAACATAACCTCTATTTAGTATAGTTGTTATTGTAGGAGCGTAAGTACTTGGTCTACCTATACCAAGTTCTTCTAAAGTTTTAACTAAACTAGCCTCAGTGAATCTTGCCGGTGGCTGAGTAAAGTGTTGAGAAGGCATAAATTGATTAACTTCTAGCTCATCATTTTCTTTTATTGGAGGTAAAATTTTATCTTCTCTTTCTGTAAAATTATAAATCTTAGTGTATCCATCAAATTTCATTACTGAACCTGTTGCTCTAAATAATGCATTGCCTATTTTGCAATCTACATTTAGTACATCGAATACAGAGTCTTCCATCTGGCTAGCTACAAATCTTCTCCAAATCAAATTATAA
Organism: Terrisporobacter glycolicus ATCC 14880 = DSM 1288; assembly: GCF_036812735.1. NCBI lineage: Bacteria > Bacillati > Bacillota > Clostridia > Peptostreptococcales > Peptostreptococcaceae > Terrisporobacter > Terrisporobacter glycolicus. Next base: position 2,816,678 of record NZ_CP117523.1, read on the forward strand.
AGCTTAAATTGATCTTTACTTAATGAACCTTTCACACTATTTGGTGTTCTAAGCACTGAAGTTGGCCTAATAGCTTCATGGGCATCTTGTACTTTTTTCTTTTCTTTAGTTTCTTTTTTATCAATATTAACTTTATAGTAGTTTTCTCCTAATTCTTCTAAGATATATGATTTTGACTTTTCCTTAGCCTCTTCGGATATTCTCTTTGAATCTGTTCTTATGTATGATATAAGACCTACTGTTCCTTCTCCTTCAATATCCACACCTTCATATAACTCTTGAGCTATTATCATTGTCTTCTTAGTTGTAAAAGATAACTTATTAGCTGCATCTTGTTGAAGCACACTAGTTGTAAATGGCTTTGGAGCAGACTTTCTTCTTGTTTTAGATTCAATTTTTTCTACTATTAATTTTCCATTTTTTATATCATCTAAAATTTTATTTACTTCTTCTTCATTATTTAAATCCATTTTTTCATTATTAAATGATACAAATTTAAATAATACAATTTCTCCATCTTGAGTTTTTCCTTCAATTTCTAAATTCCAATATTCTTTAGGTACAAATTCATTGATTTCTCTTTCTTTTTCACATATTAATTTTGTTGTTACTGACTGTACCCTACCTGCACTAAGTCCTTTTCTTACTTTTGCCCAAAGGATTGGACTTATTTGATATCCTAAAAGTCTATCTAATACCCTTCTCGCTTGTTGAGCATCTACAAGTTTTAAATCAATATTCCTAGGACTTTTTATAGCTTTTTTGATAGCATCTTTTGTTATCTCATTAAATTCTATTCTACATTTATCATTTTCGTCAATGCCAAGTATATATGATAAATGCCAAGAGATTGCCTCTCCTTCTCTATCGGGGTCTGTTGCCAGATATACTTTCTTAGATTTTTTAGCTTCTTTTTTTAATTCTTTAATTAAATCACCTTTACCTCTGATATTAATATATCTTGGTTCAAAATCATTATCTATATCAACACCTAAAGTACTTTTAGGTAAATCTCTAACATGACCAACTGAAGCCTTTACAGTATAATGGCTTTTTCCTAAGAATTTTTCTATTGTTTTAGCTTTTGCAGGCGATTCCACAATTACCAATGTTTTCGCCATCTTTACACCCCCACCCTTAAATTATTTTAGTTTATGCTAAACATTTTATTATTCATTTCAACAACTAAGTCTCTTAGTAATAATTCATTTATTATAGTATTCACATTTTTTATATCAATACCAGTAGTATCACAAATTTCATTAATTTGCAACATACCTTGCCTTTTTATAACCTCAATTATCTTCAATGCTTCATTACTTAAATCCTTAATATCATATTCTATACTATTTTTATTATTATTAAAACCACTATTATTATATTCATTTAAAATATCATCAATATTTTCTATTAGTTTTGCACCCTCTTTAATTATTTTATGACAACCTTTGCTTAAATCTGAATCTATATAACCAGGGACTGCAAATATATTTTTGCCTTGATCTAATCCTAAGTCGGCAGTAATTAAAGCGCCACTTTTTTCTCCTGCCTCTACAACAATAATACCATCACTTATTCCACTAATAATTCTATTCCTACATGGAAAGTTACCTCTAGTTGTAATATGACCCACATTATACTCAGATAAAATTAATCCTCCATCTTCTAAAATTTCATTAGCAAGAGCTTCATTAGTAGATGGTCTAATATTATCTAAAGAGGAGGCTAATACTGCTATAGTCTTTCCTTCTCCCTTTATACATCCGCTATGACAACAAGAATCTATTCCTAATGCAAGTCCACTTATTATATTAATCCCTACCTGAGATAATTCATAACTAATACGATGTGCACAATTTATTCCATAGGGAGTAGGCTTTCTAGAACCAACCATTGCTATATTTAAATTATTATTTATTATGGACAGATCTCCTTTATAAAATAATAATAACGGGGGACTATAAATATTTCTAAGTTTTTCTGGATATTCTTCATCTTCTATACAAATATACTGAATAGAGTTTTTATATAGTTTTTCCTTAATTTCATCTAAATTGAAACGACTAATATATTTTACTAGATTTTCTTTAATATTTAAACTTATATTTTTCAAATTATATATATCTTTTTCACTAAGGCTTATAATTTCCTCTACACTTCCAACTTCTTCAATTATTTTACCAAGGGTTATAGTACTTAATCCCTTTATGGATTCTATACATAAATATATATCTCTTTTATTCATAATTCACTCCACTCTAGATTTAAAATATGTATAATAAGCTTTTCTAAATGAGTAGGACTCTAATACATGGTTTGAGTTTATATCTTCTTCTCCTTCTAAATCTGCTATTGTTCTTGCAATCTTTATTAATTTTGTATAGCTCCTATTACTTAACTCATGCTTATTATAAATCTCATCTAAAATATTTTTTGTTTTATTATCTAATTTACAATATTTATCTATCATAGATGTAGACATCTCATTATTTGTACTTATTGATTCATCTTTAAATCTTTGTCTTTGTATTTCTCTTGCTTTTTCAACTCTAACACTTATTTTTGAAGAAGTTTCTTCGTAAGATTGTTCATTAAGTTTTTTAAAAGGTATCTGGGTCATTTCTACAAATATATCAAATCTATCTAAAAGTGGTCCTGACAATTTATTTCTATATCGAATAATATCAAAACTTTGGCAACGACATTCTGTTTTTGATAAATATAAACCACATGGGCAAGGATTCATCGCTCCAATAACTAGCATGTTGCAAGGATATTTTACATTATGTCTTACTCTAGAAATATTCACATATTTATCTTCCATGGGTTGCCTTAAACATTCTAGTATTTTTCTATCAAACTCTGCTATTTCATCTAAAAACAATACTCCTCTATGAGATAAAGTAATCTCTCCTGGTTTTGAGTTAAAACCGCCTCCTACTAAAGATTGCTTGGTTGTGCTATGATGAGGAGATCTGAAAGGTCGCTCTTTAATTATTCCATATTCTTCATCAATTAATCCTGCAATACTATAAATCTTGCTTATTTCAATCATTTCTTCTTTATCTAGTTTAGGCAATATAGTCCTAATACGTTTTGCTATCATTGTTTTACCTGATCCAGGAGGACCTACCATCATAAGATTATGATTTCCTGCAGCACATATTTCAGCAGCTCTTTTTACAAAGTAATTACCCTTCACATCTTTAAAATCTTCTGTATAACTAAATTTTACATTGTCTACTTCTAAATCTTTATATCTTAAAGGTTTAATTTTATTTTCATTAAAATAATCAATACATTCTCTTAATGTTTTTACAGGTATAATTTCTATTCCATCAATAAGGTTACTTTCTCTCAAATTGTCATATGGTATAAAAATTCTTTTAAAATTTTCTTTTTTAGCTCCAATTACTAAAGATAGTATTCCATTTACTTTTCTCAAGTGCCCATCTAAAGATAACTCTCCCACAAAAACACACTCATTTAAACAAAAATCATCTTTATTTAAATATTTTCTTAATATACCAATTGAAATAGGTAAATCTAAATATGAACCTTCTTTTTTAATATCTGCTGGTGATAAATTAACTACTATTCTTGAATTTGGGAAATCATAACCACTATTAATTATTGCAGACTTTACTCTTTCTCTTGCTTCCCTTACTTCCGTACCAGGTAATCCCACCACATTAAATGATGGAATTCCTCTACTTATATCTGTCTCAACCTTTACTAAAAAGCTGTCTATTCCTATCAAATTATTAGAATTTATTATACTTAACATATTTCCCCTTTCTTAAAAAGCATTCACAATATGATTTATTTTCTTTTCATTAAAATAAATTTCAATTACATCAAACCTAATAGATAGATTTTCTAAAGAATTGTCTAAAATATAATATTTTGCCACGTTAGTTATTTTTCTTTTTTTCTTATAATTCACTGACTCTGATGGATATCCATAATTTATATTACTTCTACTTTTTACTTCAACAAAAACTAATTCTCCATTTAATTTTGCAATTATATCAACTTCACCAATTTTCGTTCTGTAATTTTTTTCTATTACTTTCCCGCCTTTTGAAATAATGTATTTTAATGCAATTTCTTCACCTAGTTTACCTTTTTCAATATTATTCATATTTTCACCTTATTATTTTTATTATGTGATTATTGTCAAGGTAATTATCATATATACAACTTTTTTTATAATTGATAAATTATTCCAATAAATATATGATTATTAAGAAGGGATTGGTGAAATTAATTATTAAAAGGGGGATAATTAATGTCTAGAAGAAAATCTAGAAAGAAAAGAAAAAATAATAACAAATTATTTTGTATTATAATAATTGTTATTTGTATTATGGGAGTTTTTTTCATCTATAAGGGCATAAATAATGATACAAAAGAAAGCAAGAAAGATAATACTATTCCTATATTTAACGAAAACGTTGAGACTTACGAGGCTTCCATATTAGCTGTTGGAGATGTTATGGTTCATACTCCTCAGCTTCAGGCACAGTATGATTATTCCAATGGTACTTATAACTTTGATAACAACTTTAAATACGTCAAAAAATATATCGAAGATGCTGATTATAGCTTGGCTAATTTGGAGACAACCTTAGCTGGTAATAATGTATATCAATATAGTTCCTACCCCACATTTAACTCACCCGACGAGTTAGCTGATGCACTAAAAAATGCTGGTTTTGATTTATTGTCAACAATAAACAATCATAGTTTTGATAAAAGAGATTTAGGAGTTAATAGAACTTTATCAACATTAAAAGAAAAAGGATTTGATACGGTTGGCACAAGAGAAAATTCTTCTGACAATGACTATATAATAAAAGATATAAATAATATTAAAGTAGGTATCACATCCTATTCCTATGGAGAAGTAAAAAATAATAATAAATATTTAAATGGGATTAAAATATCGGAAGAATGTGAAGATAAAATGAATATTTTTGATTCCTCAAATGTAAATAAAGCATTTAAAACTATTTCTTCTACAACAGACAAAATGAAAGATTCAGATTTACAGATAGTTATTTTACATTGGGGTATAGAATATGCAAGAAAGGAAACAAGCTTTCAAAAACAGTTGGCTCAAAAGCTTTGTGATGATGGTGTTGATATTATAATAGGTTCTCATCCTCATGTAGTTGAACCTGTAGAAACAATTACATCAACAAATGGGAAAAACGAAACACTTGTAATTTACTCCTTAGGAAATTATATTTCTAATCAAAGAAGAGAAACTGTGGGCTCATACAGTGAAGATGGATTGATGGTTAATATTGATATAAGTAAAAAAATCAATGAAGAAGAAGCTAAAGTAAAAAAGGTCACTTGTATACCTACTTGGGTAAATAAGTATAATAATGGTTATAAAAATGTATATGAAATTATTCCAATAGAAGATGAACGTGATTTAAACTCAATTACTTCTTTAAATAAATATAATGTAAAACAATCATATAATAATACAGCATCTTTAATAGATGATTCTGATATAGTTACGGTAGTAGACAGTCCTTTTAAGTAAACTATCTGCTTATAAGTAAACTATCTGCTTATAAGTAAATCCAAGTCTTATTTTTAAGACTTGGATTTATTTTAATTCAATTTAAATCCACTTTCTGGTGTTATATTCATATTTATAATTCTCTTAATATTATTCTTATCTAAGTTAACTTTTTCTTGCATGCTTGCGTTTAGCGGATATTTTTTATTTTCGTATTTAAGTAAAGAGTAAAATCCTTTGTAAATCCCTCCACCTTCTACTTTTACCATTATATCTTTATATCCATTAGTTTTATTTTTGCTTATTATTATAGGCATATTAACTACTGTGCTTCTTGAAATTAAATCATATTTATTATTGAATATCATTAATGTTCCTCCCCCTGTACCACTATAGTTGTCTCCCCATAGAAATACTATTATTTCATCTTTCTTATCATCATTTAAATCCTCATGAAAATATATGTATCTGTCGTTGTTATCATCTGTAATATTATCATTGTTCATTATAATTTTTTCTAATTTTTCATTTGGTTTATTATTATTAACTTCTTTATATTCACTATTAAAACCTACCATTAAAATACTACTTATTATCATTAAAGTTAAAGTAAATTTTTTCATAATGTCTCCTTTTAAATATATAAAAAAAGAAACTAATTATAGTTTCTCCTTTTATTTTTATATATTATTGTATTTTGTTTAATTTAATTATTTCCAAAAAAACTCTTAAATATACAAAATAAAACTTTTCATTGAAAATGTACTAACATATAGATAATATAAAGTTATATGAATATTTTATATTTTTAAGAAAGGGGGGCAAAAAATGTATAACTATAATAATCGTAATACTAAGAAATTTTTTATTTGTTTTTGCTTAAGTATATTAATTATGGGTACTTTTTCCTTTGTTACTATTAACAAAACATCCATTTTCTCTAAAAATAAATCACAAGAAGCATCCATATTTACACCTAAAAAAGAAAACGTTAATAAAGCCTATTTATTAGCTGTAGGTGATACTATGGTATATAACGCTCAATTAACTGCACAGTACGATGTATCCAATGCAAAATATAACTTCAATAATAACTTTGAGCATATAAAAAAATATGTTGAAGAAGCTGATTATTCCATGGTTAATTTAGAAACAACATTAACTGGCAATAAAGTTTATAGATATAGCTCGTCTCCAAAATTTAATTCACCAGATGAGCTTGCTGATGGTTTAAAATATGCTGGTTTTGATTTAATTTCAACAGCAAACAATCATGCTCATGATAAGGGGTATTTAAGTATTAAAAATACTCTTGCTACTTTAAAAGATAAAAAACTCGATGTAGTTGGAACTAGAAAAAACAGTGACGAAAGATTTATAGTAAAAAAAATCAATGGTATTAATGTAGGAGTTACTTCTTATTCTTACGGAAGAATTATTGATGATAACAAATATTTAAATGATGTTAAAATATCTGATGAATACAAAAATAGTGTTAATATTTTTGATTCTACAAGTGTAGATAAAGCATTTAACAATATAAACTACACTCTTAAAAAGATGAATGATACTGATTTACAAGTAGTGTATTTACACTGGGGAGATAAATATTCTCTTAAAGAGAATACTTTCCAAAAAGAGCTTGCTCAAAAACTTTGTGATGCTGGTGTAGATGTTGTAATAGGTTCTCACCCTCATGTTGTACAACCTGTAACAACTATAAAGTCTAGTGATAATAAACATGAAACTGTAGTTGCTTACTCTCTTGGAAACTTCTTATCTAACCAAAGCAGAGATCAGTTTAATCAATATACAGAAGATGGCTTAATGATAAATATAAATATTAGTAAAAATAATGATGAAAAAGCAAAGGTTGATAAAGTTACTTGTATACCTACTTGGCTAAGTAAATATTACAATAATAAAACTGCTAAGTATGTTTATGAAATAGTACCTATTGCAAATAAATCAGATTTAGATAAAATAGCTAATTTGCCAGAAAATAAAGTAAAAAAATCTTATGAAAATACTGCTAAACAAGTCAAAACATCAGATTTAATAAATATAGTTGAAAATCCTTTTAAATAAAAAAATAGATAGCTATTACTAGCTATCTATTTTTAATGTTCTATTTAATTTGCTATTATTATTCCTATCAGTAACAATGATACTATTAACATCATTATAAAACTACAAATAGCAATTATTTTTTTTACCTTTTCTTCATCTTTGAATGACATAACAAACATTTTGTAAAAATATATACCTATTACTCCACCAATAGTATTAGTAATTACATCTGTAATATCTGTGGCCCCTATCCCAAATATATATTGGCAAGATTCAAATACAAGGCTTATTATTAGTATGCTTAATATATTTTTAATGGTTTTATTATTTAAAAATATACTTATATAAATACCTAAGGGTATAAATAGTATTATATTTCCAAATAAATCTAATTTATTATAATTTCCTTGAATTATATCATTAAAAGGTATTAGACTTATTGTACGTGAACAATATCTTTCGCTACTAAATACTTCAATAGGTGACACATATTTGAAAAGAATATTCCATAATAGAAATCCTGTATAAAATACAAATGATGTAATTAATAATATTTTGATTGTTTTGTTCTTCATTTCAAATCCCCACTTTTCTAGTAAGTAAAAAATTATATACTTTCTTGTCTGATATTTTCAATTATATTTTCTTTATTTATTTTCTTCATAGGTATATATGATGAAATAAATGTAATTACAAAAATACCTATGATAGATATAATTATAGCGCTCCATGGAAGTACTAATCCAAGCTGAATAACATCACCTAAAATAACATTCATAAGCATAACTAGACCTATTCCTAAAGGAATACCATAAATAAGAGCTAATGCACCATACAGTAAGCTCTCTAAGTATATCATCTTGTTAAAACCTCCAGGTGTAACTCCTATGGATTTAATTATAGACAATTCTCGTTTTCTTAAATTTATATTTGTGCTAATTGTATTTACTATATTAGTTATACTTACTAAAGAAATTACTGTAACAAATCCATATACAAAGATTTGCATTACTATAAGTGTATCTTCCATTTCTTTTACTTCTTCCATTTTATCAGTTACATCATATCCATATTTGTTTGCAATATCTTTTACTGCATTTCGTGTACTTTCTTCTTTATTTGTAGAGATATACATACTATTACTACTTGGGGTAAATCCAAGTTTTTCTCCTACTTCTTCATATGTTATAAAATCTAATCCCATATAATTATATGATGCACTACCTATTGGTATATCATCAGTTATAGCCATAATTTTGAAATTAATTTCTTTTTTTATTTCCTTATCTTCATCATATTCTGAAGTATAACCTGTAACAGTATCTCCAACTTTATAATCTGTTAAGTTTAATTCATACTTTTTACCAGGCTCTTCGAAGTAACTTTTTCTTACAAGTATTACTCCTTTTTCTTTTATCGCCTCTTTCTTATCAAAACTACCTTCTTCAAGATTTATTTTACTAATTTCAAAATCCCCAGGCATCTTTGTCATACAATTTTGCATATTATATACAGTTTTATTATTTAATTTTTCTGTTGTAAAATACTCATCTATTATATCTTTACTATCTTTACTAATTTTATTTTTGGGTACATAAATACCCATTCCATAATCATTAGCTGCAGCAATTCTTTCAACACCATCTATACTTTTTAATTCTTCTAATGAATTTTTATCCATAGTTCTATTTGAAGATAAATACAAATCATAATTTACTTGTCCAAACTGTATTTTATTAGCATTAATAAATAAAGTCATAAACCCACTAAAAGATATAAATATAACCACACTTATAATAAGAGAAAATAAAGTTATCCTAAATTTCTTTTTATTTCTTCTTAAGTTTTTATACGCAAGGACTCCTTCTGCTTTAAATAAATTTCTTACTATTTTTGAATCCTTTACTTTTCCTATTTTTAAATTACTACTATTTTTTATAGCTTCAAGTGGTGATATTTTTGATGCTTGTCTTGCTGGCAATATGGCTGATATTAATATTGTTATTATTACTATTACTGCACTTAATATAATAACAGTTGGACTATATACCACCCTTAGCCCTAGATCTCCTATCATAGAACTTCCATAAAATTTTCCTATTATTTTAAATACCATATCTATAGCAAAGGTCCCTGCCAATAATCCTATAGGTATACCTATAATACTCACTATAAAAGCTTCTGTTAATACAAGTTTTGTAGTTTGTATTTTTGTAGCTCCTATGGAATTTAATATTCCAAATTGTTTCTTACGTTCACTAATAGATATGGAAAATGCATTATACACTGTTGCTATAGTACAAATAATTACTAAAGATGTAACTAATATTATAATCTTATCAATAGATCCATTAATATTGTCATAAGCACTGGCACTTTGTAATCTTAATAAATGTTCATTAAAGCTTAAATTTTCGTAATATACTCCACTTTCATTATTATAATAAGAAGAATCTTCTTCTCCATTTACATTTTTAACTTTTAAACCTAAATTCTTAGCAATAATTGGAGCTATATCATAAATTTCTTTTGGGTTGTTGGCTCTAATCGATACATTAATCCCATTTTTACTTGTAATATTATTTATATCCAAATAAGTTATACCTGTTGTTACTTGTTTTCCTACTTCAAATCCAGGTTTATTTATTATACCTACAATTTTGTACTCTTCTTTTCTAGTATCAACAAGTTTTTCGTCATCACTTACCCAATAACCTGTTAAATTCTCACCATCTTTAGTTACTCTTTTTCCCACGTTAAGAGTAATTGTATCTCCAATTTTCTTTTCTCTAAGTATTCTTGAATCTTCACTAATTACTATTTCTTTATTATTTGTTGGCATCTTACCTTCTTTCAAAGATATTTGAAATCCATCAAAAGCACCTTTATCGTAAGACTTTAAGCCTAATAAATCATTTTCATCGCTATACTTTCCAAAATCTAAGTTTTCACTATAAGCATATTTAGAAATTCCTGCACTTTTAGTTATTTTACTTAAATCATTCTTTTGTATATCATAAAATGTGGCATGGAAATCTCCATCTCTTTCCACAGTTTTTCTAACTTGATAATCCATAAAACTGTTATAAATATTTCCTATACCACAAATTAATGCAGTAGATAATATAATTCCTATAATTGTAACAATTGTTCTTTTTTTATTTTCTTTCAAATATCTAAATGTAAGAGATGTATATAAATTCATTTATATCACCTCATCACTTTTTATTGTTCCGTCTTCTATAGTTATAACTCTATCTGCTTGAAGAGCTATATTAGGGTCGTGAGTTATCATAACTAATGTTTGTTTATATTTTTTTACTGATAACTTTAATAACTCTATAACTTCTTTTGAGTTTTTACTATCTAAATTTCCTGTTGGCTCATCTGCTAAAACTATGGCAGGTCTATTTACCAAAGCCCTACCTATGGAAGTTCTTTGCTGTTGACCACCACTTAGCTCATTAGGGAGATGATGTTCCCTTTCTTTTAACCCTAAAGTTTTTAATAAATCCTCTAGATACTCTTTTTCTATTTTTCTATTATCTAGTTCTGCTGGAAGAAGTATATTTTCTTTAACAGAAAGTACTGGTATCAAGTTATAAAACTGGTATATTAGCCCCACATTTCTTCTTCTAAATATGGATAAATCTTTTTCTTTTAAATTGTATATATCTACATCATTTATATAAACATTGCCTTCACTTGGCTTGTCCACACCTCCTATTAGATGTAATAAAGTACTTTTACCACTTCCACTAGGACCAACTATGGCAACAAACTCACCTTTATTTATTGATAAGTTTATATTTTTTAAAGCATCTACTTTAGCTTCATTTTTACCATAGGTCTTGCACAAATTTTCAATTTTTAAAATTTCCATATTACCCTCCATAATTTTTCACTAACTTTTGTAAGTTTTAATTTATATTTTCATTGTAGGTTTTTATACTTACATCTAGGTGAATGTAAAATTACAAATTAGTCATCATAAGCTTTATGAAAAATTATATGAAACTCAGTTCCTTCATTTTTTTCACTGTTTACGTAAATATCCCCATTTTGACTTTCTATAATAGACTTAGACATGGCAAGACCTATACCCACACTATCTTCCTTTGAAGTTTTTCCTTTATAAAATCTTTTGAAAATATGAGGCAAGTCTTTTTTGTCTATTCCTTCTCCGCTATCTTTTATTACAATTTCACAGTATAGAGGGTTTTGATCATACCTAATATTTATTTTTCCTCCTTTTGGAGTATGTTCTATACAATTTTTTATTATGTTTACAAAAGCTTCACTAGACCAATTTATATCACCAATATAACTTGTGTTTTCATCTCCGCTGATACTTAGTTCTATGTTTTTAATTTCCATAGGAATTAAACTTGGAGCAACTGATCTTTTAATTAATTCATTGATTCTAACTTCTTTTTTCTCAAAGTCTATTACTTTGGCTTCAACTTTTGAAAGTTTTAACATGCTTTTTACTAGCCATTCCATTCGATTTAGTTGAGATTTTATTTTATCTAAAAATTCTATTTTTGTTTCTTTTGGTAAATCTTCATACATTAAATCATTTAAGATTACTAACGATGTCATAGGTGTCTTTAACTGATGAGATATATCCGAAATAGTGTTATTTAAAAATATTTTTTCATTATTTAAAAGCTCTACTTTTTCTTTTAATATATTAGTCATTTTTATTAATTCCGTTTTTAAAAGACCTATTTGACCATCTTGATTTCTATTTTTCATTTCAAATCTTCGACCTTCAGAGCAATTATAAACATAATCTGTCATGTCTTTTATATCTTCATAAATTTTTTTAAAATAGCTTAAAGCTAGAATAATAAATAAAATTAAGATAATACATAAAAATACCCAATTAATATTAAAAATGTATCTTATACTTTCATTTATAATAGGTTCATTTTTCAAACTTATATTACTATTATAATTATATTTGCTTAGTACTTCTTTACCTAGTTCTACATTGTCTTTAGAATTTCCTTGCGTAACTATATCTATAATATCTTCTTCCAACTCAGGTTTTTTAGATAAAATATTTCCTATAATTGCTTGATTATTTTCAACTACTTTTTCTTTTATGATTTTTAAATTAATTAATGTTACGCCACCGCACATAACAATAGCAACAAGAAATAAAACACTAAATCGCCTTATAAAACTTTTCATCTCCACATTGTATCTAATCATTAACTTCACTTCCACTCCACTTGTATCCCATACCTCTAACTGTAATTATTAACTTTGGATTACTTGAATCATCTTCAATTTTTTCCCTAAGGCGTTTTATATAAACAGTTAAAGTGTTATCATTGATAAAGTCATAAGTTACATCCCATAATTTCTCTAATATTTGATTTCTGCTTAAAATTATATTTTCATTTTGAATTAAAATTAATAATAACTTATACTCAGCAGAAGTTAAAAATACTTCTTCACTACCTTTATAAACCCTTGCTTCTAAAGTATGAATACTCAGGTCTCCATATTTTAAAATTTTCTTACCCTTATCTTCTCCTTGATTTCTCCTAATTACTGCCTTTATTCTAGATATAAGCTCTCTTACTCTAAAAGGCTTTGTCATATAATCATCTCCTCCAATATCAAGTCCCATAACTATATTCACCTCGTCATCACATGCTGTTAAAAATATTATAGGTATATCTTTTATTTCTCTTATTTCTTTACAAAAATCATAACCATTACCATCTGGCAACATTACGTCTAAAAGAATTATGTCATAAGATTTTTCGTTTATCTTAAGTCTGGCACTTTCTAAATCTTTGCATATATCTATTTTAAAACCTTCTTGTTCTAGAGCATATTTCACTCCAAAAGCTATTGTAGAGTCGTCCTCTACCATAAGAATCTTTATCATAATAACCTCCAATTTTTTCATCATTTATAATTATTATACAATAAGTTAAAAAATATAATAAGGTAGCTTAATATGATATTCTAGTAATAATATAAAAAGAGTACTCATAAATTATTTTTGTATAAATTCATAAATACTCTTTTTCTTAATTTTATTATTTAGGTAATGTTATTATAAACTCTGTACCTTTGTTCATTTCACTCTTTACATATATTTGTCCATTATGAGCATCAACTATGCTTTTTACTATTGATAAACCTATTCCTATACCTCCAGTTTCTTTATCCCTTGATTTATCCACTCTGTAAAATCTTTCAAAAATAAATTTAATATCATTTTGTGGAATTCCAATCCCATTGTCTTCAATAGATATAACAACATTATCATCATCTTCATATGCTTTTATATATATTTCACCACGAACATTTGTATATTTAATAGCATTAGATAATAAGTTTGATAACACTTGCGAAAACTGTTCTTTATCAATATTTATATATATTTCTTTCAAATCATAGGTTATATTAATATTTTTTGACAAAGCGTCTCCTTCATAGTTGTAAATGAAATGTTGTATAAATTCTTTTAAATTAACTTGGATCTTATTCACAAGGTTGTTTTCCCTATCGTATTTTGACAATAATCTAAGCTGTCCTACTAAGTTACTAAGTCTTAGTGTTTCTTCTCTTATACTATTAAGCCTCTCTGGTGTAGCTTCCCATATACCATCTATCATACAGTCTAAATGGCCTTGAATATTTGTTAAAGGTGTTCTCAACTCATGAGCTACATCTGTTGTTATTCTTTTTCTAAGCAGTTCTTGTTCATTTAGCTTGTAAGATAATTTATTAATTGATTGAATCAATTCTTTTACTTCTTTTATCTTGCTATTATATTCTACTTTATCATTGTATTTCCCATCGCTCATATTTTTAGCTTTATAAGATACATTTTCTATAGAACTTGAAATTGACTTTGATATAATTAAGGAAATTAGTAGTGCACTTCCTATGGATATAAGACTTATTACTTTCATAAAACTATTTATTATATTCAAAAACATAATATCATTTTCCATGTAATACAATGACTCATAGTATGAAATTTGTGCATAACCTACTTTATTATTATTTTCATTATATATGGCAACTTTGTATTCTTCTAATTTAGGTGTCCAGTTTTCCTCTATACTTTCCATATTTTTTCTTATGTTATTTAATATTTCATTTGACTCACTTTTTTCATCTTCTAGTATTCCATATATTAACTGGTTGTTTTTATCATAAACTTCCAATACTACGCCTTTTTCTATGGAATCTTCTGCCAACCTTTTTATTAAATGTGTATTCCATGTTTTATCTTTATATATATTATTTAAATCAAAATTTATTAAGTGGTTTACCTCTGACTTATTGCTATCATCCACATATTTTCCAAACTCTGATTCAAAAGCTTTTGTTACAAATATTGTTATTGATAATATTGTTAATGCTATTATTGTTAAGAAAGATATTGTTATTATATTCCTAAGGGATATACTTTTATTTTTTAAGTCCAAATTTATATCCAATTCCATAAACTGTTTGTATTATTTTACAGTTTTTAGGGTTTTCTTCTATTTTTTGTCTTAGGTTTTTTATATGGCTATCAATAGCACGATCATCTTTTTCATAATATCCTTCTTCTAGTTGCTCTAATATCTCAACTCTTGTAAATACTTTTTGTGGATTTGAAATTAGCATTAATAATATTTTATATTCTGTGTTAGTAAGTGAAACTAGTTTATTTCTTATTCTAACTTCATAGGACAAAATATTTATTTCAATTTCATTCCCAAATTTTATAATATTATTATCAATTAATTTATTATTTCTTTTTAAAATAGCTTTTACTCTAAGTACTAACTCTCTCACATTAAATGGTTTACATAAGTAGTCATCACAACCCAAGGTAAATCCTTCTATTCTATCTTCGTCTTCAATTTTAGCTGTAAGCATTATTATAGGCGTTTCGGATTTTTTTCTAATACGCTTACATATTTCTTCTCCACTTATATCTGGTAACATTCTATCCAAAATAACCAAGTCATAATTAACATCTTCAAAGTTTTCAATTGCACTTTTTCCATTATAAGCAACTGTAACTTTATATCCTTCTCTATCCAAATAGGCTTTTACAAACTCACAAATTTTTGGTTCGTCATCTACTACTAATATTTTAATCATGTAATATCTCCTATAAAATTTATATATTCTAGTATTTCTTTTAATTCTTTTTTATATTATAAAAGACCTGTTATAACAGGCCTTTTATTGCATTTTTATATTCTAAGTAATAATTTAGCTAAAGTAAAGTATACCATAAGTGCAAAAGTGTCTACAATTGTAGTAATTAATGGACTAGCCATAATTGCTGGATCAAATTTTAGTTTTTTAGCTATTATAGGTAATAAACCTCCTACTACTTTAGCAATTATAACTGTACAAAATAAACTTAAACATACTGTTAAAGATATAAATAAATCCGTTTTTTCTAAAAAATATATTCTAAGAAAGTTCACACTTGCTAAAACAGTTGCAACTATTAAACTTACCCTAAATTCTTTCAACATTACTTTTAAATAATCTTTCAACTCAATATCTCCAAGAGCTAATCCTCTTATTACTAAAGTTGAAGATTGTGAACCTGCATTACCACCTGTATCCATCAACATAGGAATAAATGCAGCAAGAATTACTACTGATTGCAAAACATCATCAAACTTCTTTATTATGGAACCAGTAAATGTGGCAGATATCATTAGCACTAATAGCCATATAACTCTATCTTTTGCCAAGTCTATTACTGGAGTTTTTAAATAAGACTCTTCATTTGGCTTTATAGCTGCCATCTTTTGAAAATCCTCTGTATTTTCTTTATCTACTATATCCATAATATCATCTACTGTTATAATACCAACTAATCTATCTTCTTTGTCCACCACAGGCATACATGTTAAGTCGTATTTCTTAAACTCTGAAGCTACAATCTCTTGATCTGCCATTGTATTTGTGCTTATAACATTTCTGTCCATTATGTTTTCTATAAAAGTCTTTTCATTATTTAATATTAGTTCTTTTAAATGTAGTGTTCCTTTTAACTTTCTATTGTTATCAATTATAAAACAAGTATCCACATCTTCTTTGTTTAAAGTATCACGTCTAATATGTTTTATAGCGTCTTTGACTGTCATGCTTTCTTTTAAGTCTAAAAATTCTATAGTCATAATGGAGCCTGCTGTATTTTCATCATATTTTAATAACTGATTTATAAGTTCTCTTTTTTCTTTTGAAGTATTTTTTAATACTTTTTTTACCATATGTGAAGGTAGTTCTTCTATAATATCCACTGTATCATCTAAAAATAATTTATCAACAATATCTTTTAATTCACTATCTGTTATAGACTGTATTATATATTCTTGCATATCCAATTCTAAATATGAAAATACTTCAACCGCTATATCTTTTGGCAGTATTCTAAAAGCTAATACTATTTCCTCATTTCTTAAATTTACCATATCCTTTGCTATATCTACTGAATTTAGGTCAGCAAAGTATTCGCTCAACTCTAAAATTTTTCTTTTTTTAATTAAATTACTTACTACTTCTACCATAATAATCCCTCCATAACAAAGAGTTCATATTATCTATAAAAAAATTGTGATAAATATGAACTCTTCTTCTTTTTTATTATTTTTCAAACTAGGATCACCGTCCATATAAATCACATCCTTTACTTTCATTTGTTTTTATTATATTAAACAAATATGTAGAACTTATGGAGTTTTATAAATTTTTCAAATTATATATTGTACTTCATATATAATAAAATTATAATTTACATAATATATAAAATAATTAATAAGAAAGGGTTTTGATATGAAAATAACATATATTCATCATAGTAGCTTTGTTGTAGAACTTAAGAATTGCATATTGCTTTTCGACTATTTCCAAGGAAATCTTCCAGAATTTAATAATGATAAAAAGCTGTATGTATTTGCTAGTCATTCTCATCACGACCATTTTAATGATAGTATTTTTGAACTAAAAAAAGTACATCCTGACGTAACTTATATATTATCAAAGGATATAAATACTACAAAATCTAAAAATATAAGACTTATAGATTCAAATGAAAAAATAGTAATTGATAATTTAGAAATAGAAACTCTACAATCTAGCGACTTAGGTGTGGCATTTATTGTAAAAATCGAAAACAAAAGAATTTATCATGGGGGAGATTTAAACTGGTGGCACTGGGAAGGAGAAAACTCTCCTGAAGAAAATGCTCATGCTGAAAATTTATTTAAGAATTCTATAGATAAGATAAAAGAAATAAACATAGATGTAGCTTTTTTACCTTTGGATTCTCGACAAGGAAATCAATATTATTTAGGTTTTGATTATTTTATGAAAAATACTAATACTAAAATAGCATTTCCTATGCATTTTTGGAACAACTACTCTTTAGTTAAAACATTTAAAACTTCTAATCATGCTTTAAATTATAAAGATAAAATATTAGAAATAAATCATGACAATGAGGAATTTCGACTTTAAAATAAAAGGTCAACTTATAAAAGTTGACCTTCTTTATTATTTATCATCTAAAAGATGTCTTTTCATTATATTTTTCACTTTAGGTACTAAATATTTTGATGTTGATTTGTCTTTCATATCTTCCATAACCATTGAGATAGCTAACTTAGAGTCATCTAAATCAACTGCAACAAACCAACTATTTTCATTTCCACTCTTATCTTCCTTAGTTGATTTTATTTCTGCTGTTCCCGTTTTACCTGCCAAGTTAACTCCATCTATTTTACATAAATGTCCACTTCCACTATCATCATCTATAACACCAGAAAAGTCCTTTTGTAATTCTTTTAAATCTTCTTTTCTTATAGCTCTATTATATACTTTTTCTTCCTTATTTTCGCTTATCACAAGTCTTGGAGTCATAATCTCACCTTCATTTGCTAAAGCTGAATACGCCATAGTTATTTGCAAAGGAGTTGTTAGAACTTCTCCTTGTCCGTAACCTGTATCTCCAAGTAAAATTTGATTTTTTATTGTACCACTATTTGAGATTTGAGATTTCGCCATAGGGTATTCAAAGTTCATATCTAACCCTAAGCCAAACTTCTTAGCTCCCTCTATAAAATTCTCACTACCTACTTTAATAGCCTTATCTGCAAAATAAATATTGTCAGAGTTTATAACCGCATCATATAAATTTACAGAACTTATATCTTTTACTCTAGTAACTTTATAATTTCCCCACGAAGATGATTTTTGCCAATTTAGTCCTTCTATTTTCATCTTTTCATTTGGATTTATTATTTTATTTTCCAATCCTATAGATGCTGTTATAAGTTTCATAGTAGAACCTGGTGAGTATAAATCGTTTGCTCTATTATCAAAACATGCATTATTATTTTCTTCCCATTCTTTTGCTATCTCCTTAGTTTTGTAAGTTACCATAGTGTTAGAGTCATAAGAAGGTGAGCTAACCATTGCCAACACTTCCCCATTAGTTGAGTTCATAGCTATGGATGCTCCTTTTTCTTTTTCCATTTGATCATATATTTCTTTTTGTAGCTTTGAATCTATTGCTAACTTTATATCTTCTCCATCACTGACTTTTGTCTTAGCTACGGTTACATTACTGCCTTCTCTTTCAATATATATATGAGCTCCGTCTGTCGCTCTTAATTTATCTTCATAAACTTGTTCCAATCCATTTTTACCTATTTGACTACTACTTGTGTAGTTTTTATCAGATTTTTTCTCCAACTCTTCTGATGTTATATTACCTACATATCCTAACAGACTTCCAAAAGCCTCACCTTTTACATAAACTCTAGATGTTAACTGTTGTATAGTTATTCCTTTTATTTTCGAAACTTTATCTAGCTTATCATTTTCATATTTTGAAAGAATTACAATGTTTGTAGCATACTCTGTATTAGCGTTACTTTCAATTTTCTTTTCTATGTATTCTTCACTTATATCAAGTATTTTAGCTAAATCTTTTATACTCTCTTTTTTAAATGCCTTACTGTCTATGTTCACATAATTTGCTTCTCCATTGTATGCTAGCAAGTTTCCATCTCTATCTAGTATTTTTCCTCTATTTCCCTTAATTATTTCAACTTTTATCTTATCTCCTTTAACCATGTCAGGTAAAATTAAACCTTCATCCCAACTTATCTTATATTTATTATCTTCTTTTTTTAGCTTAATTGTTGCATCATCATATTTTAATTTTCCTCCAATAGTATTCATAGAAACAGTAATAGGTATTTCTAATTTATTTTTAATATCTCCCACATCTACTTTTATGTTACTTACATTCATAGCTGAATAAATTGCTGAGTATTTTTTTACAAATTCTTCTTTTCCACCAAACTCTTCTTTTATGTAGTTTTTAGAATCTGTTGTTAAACTTTCGTATAATTCACCGTAATTTTTTTCATTTAACAACTTATTATAGCTGTTTACAGTATTTTTTATTTCATCCTTGTTGCTACAACCACTCAGTACAAATACTGCCATAATCATCATGATAATAAATACTAACATACTTAATTTTTTATTTCTAATCATTATCACCATTCTCCCCTCATAAATTAATTTTTTAATTACCCCACTATTATTTTACTCTTTATTTATTAGACCTTTATATTTCATAAAAGGTTTTAACTTATTTATATTTTTTAAATTGCAACTATATATACTCTGTTATATAATAAGTTCTTATTAGAAGTTTAAAGGAGGTACTGATTTGAATTTAATTGATATATATAGTAATGATTTTCCTGTTTTCATAAAGGAGTTAATAAATACGCCTGAGTTTAAAAGACTTAGCAATGTTGGTATGAACTGTGGATGCGAATATACTAGTTTTCCCATATTTTCCAAAGGAAAGGATTATACTAGATATGAGCATAGTATAGGTGTTGCTCTTATAATTTGGCACTTTACAAAGGATATAAAACGATCTATAGCAGGTCTTTTACACGATATTAGTTCTCCCGTATTTGCTCATGTAATTGACTTTTTAAATGGAGATCATGAAACTCAAGAATCTACAGAAGAAAAAACGGAAGAAATTATAGCAAATTCTATGGACATACAAGAAATATTAAAAAAATATAATTTAAGCACTAAAGACGTTTATGACTATCATATGTATCCTATCGCAGATAACGATTCTCCTCTTCTTTCTGCAGATAGACTAGAGTACACTTTAGGTAATGCTTTTTACTATGGTTTTAAATCCATGGAAGAAATAAGAGATATGTATGAAGATTTAGTAGTAAGTATAAATGAATTTGAAGAAAGTGAAATTTCATTTAGTACTTTAGATAAAGCTATAGAGTTCACATCTGTATCCATTGAAAATTCTAAAGTATATAGTTCTAATGTAGATAGATTTGCCATGCAATACTTAGCTGATTTATTAAAATTGGCAGTAAGCAAAAGAGTTATAAGTATGAAGGATTTATATACTGTAGAAAATCAGGTTATTTCTAAGTTAAAAAAAGATGAAGAATTAAAGTCTCTGTGGAAGGATTTCACAAAGCTTTCTCAAATATTTACTAGCAAAGAAAAACCTGAATACGGATACTGGGTTAATATCCCTGCTAAAAAAAGATATATAAATCCTCAAGTAGTTTCTAAAGGAAGAGTTTCTAATTTATCTAAAAATTTATCAAGAGAAATAGATGATTTCTTAAATGTTGATTTTAATATTTGGTTAAGTGGAAAATAAAATTTTGAAGGTGGTACCTTTTTTGATACCACCTTTTAATAAAAACAAATAAGTTTTAATTTTAAATATACTATTTTATAATACCTAATTATAATTAAAAATCACTGCGTAGAATGTTTGTTTAAATATCCACCTTTAAAATGTGCCAATTCAAAGGATATTATAAAGGCTTCTGGCTCTAATTGTTCAGTTATTTTTATAACTTCTTTCTCTCTTACTCTATGAGTCATAACCTCTAATCTATATCTTGTTTCATTATTTCGTCCTTTTCCTTCAAGTTTTGTAACTCCGAATTTATGACCTCTTAATATATTTATTAAATCATCATTTTCCTTCGTTAAATTAATTTGCACTACTCTATATCCTATAGCAAGTTTCTTTTCTAATTTTCCTCCTAAGTATACCCCTATAGCATAACCAAAAACATAAGCAACAATATTATATATGTTAGTTAAATCAGAAAATACAATTCCTAAACTTACAATATAAATTATTCCTTCTACAAATGCTGCGAAAGGAGCTTTTTTGTCTTCACCTTTTACAACAAGCACCGTTCTAAGAGATAAAACAGGTACATATATTAGCTGTAAAACAAATATTAGTATAACTTTAGCAATCATAAGGCCTCCATAAATTCCCATCTAGTTATTAATATAATTTAAAATTATATAAAATGTCTCAACCATATCATTATTTTTTAATTTTTCTTTATTTTCGCAAAATTTTAACTAGGATACATTTCTATAATTATCATTCCCCCCTTCTCTTCATATCCTGTATTCCATAATTCTTTAATTGAAATCCAGTTATAGCCACCATAGGTAGCTATTTTTATTGATAATTCATTGTCAGTTTTTTCATATCCAACAATTAAAAACCAATGCCAAACAAGTTCTTTTAACTGTGAATTTTTATGCTTTAATAAAAGAAAGGGTATTGGTATGTCTTTATTTATCTGATTTATAATTACTTTTTCTCCGTCAACCAATGAGTTATCTCCAGAAAACGCTGTCATCTTTATTTCTTTGTCATTAACATCTTCTAGATATTTTCCAAACCCATCTATATATAATTGTAAAGTATTGATTCCTGTCATTCTTGGACGAAGATAAGGTTTCATAATATGTGAGAATTTTATATAATCTGCTTTTGTTAAGGCACTTACATCAAATGGGTATAAGTGCTCACTATTTTTAAGTATGTTTAAATAAACACATAAGTCACAGGCTGTAACGGCCGCACAACCTCCTAATTTCATCATGGGATCTATAAACCAATTTTGACTTCCACCATAATGATCTTCTATATTAAAATATGTTAATTCTTTTTTCATAGTTAGTATTTCCTTTCAAATATCATCCCCTCAAGTACATATTAGCACCTTTAATATTATATTAAAACTAAAAGTATCTATTAAAATTCCTACATATTTATACAATATAATTAAAAATCCTTAGAAGCTGTCAAAATCGACTATTTCTAAGGATATATATTTAATGATGGAATAATCTAATGCCTGTAAATGCCATTATCATATTGTATTTATCACAACATTTTATAACAAGATCATCCCTTAGGGAACCTCCTGGTTGTGCTATATATTCAACTCCACTTTTGTATGCTCTTTCAATATTGTCTGAGAAAGGGAAAAATGCATCTGAGCCTAATGTTACTTTTTCATTTTTTGAAACCCATAATATTTTTTCTTCTCTAGTAAATGCTTTTGGCTTTGTTTTAAATATATTTTGCCATTTTCCTTCAGCAAGAACATCCTCATATTCATCTCCAATATATACGTCTATTGCGTTGTCCCTTTCTGCACGACTAAGTGTGTCAATAAACTCCAAATCAAAAACTTGTGGTGATTGACGAAGATACCAGTTATCAGCTTTCTGCCCTGCCAGTCTTGTGCAATGTACTCTTGATTGCTGACCGGCCCCAACACCTATGGTTTGACCATTTTTCACATAACAAACTGAATTAGACTGTGTGTATTTAAGTGTAATAAGAGCTATCTTCATATCCATAAGTGCTAACTCTGGAATTTTATTATTTTTAGTCACAACATTTGATAAAAGCTCATCATTAATGATAAGTTCATTACTACCTTGTTCAAAAATAATTCCATATACTTGCTTTTTCTCAATAGGATTTGGAACATAAGATTGGTCTATTTGTATAATATTATATTTACCCTTCTTTTTGCTTTTAAGTATTTCTAAAGCTTCTTTGGAATAAGCTGGTGCTATAACTCCATCTGAAACTTCTCTTTGGATAATCCTAGCAGTTTGAATATCACACTCATCTGACAATGCAATAAAATCACCATAAGATGACATTCTATCAGCTCCTCGTGCTCTAGCATAAGCGCTAGCAAGGGGTGATAATTCTCCCAAATCATCTACCCAGTATATTTTATCAAGTATGTCATCTAGTGGTAGTCCAACTGCTGCACCAGCTGGTGACACATGTTTAAAAGAAGTAGCAGCAGGAAGACCTGTAACTTTTTTTAATTCTTTTACTAGCTGCCATCCATTAAGAGCGTCAAGAAAGTTTATATACCCTGGGTTTCCGTTTAATACAGTAACAGGTAAATCCTTATTTTCTTCTATAAATACTCTTGATGGTTTTTGATTTGGATTGCATCCATATTTTAGTGATATTTCTTTCATAGTAATACCTCCCTATATTCTACTTGCATCCATAGTAAGTTTTATTGCATAAAAAAACGCCTGGACGCATTTATATAATGCTGCCCAGACGGTCGACTAATCTTTATTAATACACTCCCTGTAGGTAATCCTACTCAGGTAACACCTGTTTCCGTCAGTTGTGTATCTATTAATAATGATAGTTGAAATATTTTTATACTGCAATATAAAATATTAGTTCTATTTACAAATTACTTTATTTAATTTTATAAACAGCTGGTTTATGAAGTATTATATACCTTTCAATAATATTCATTACTTCGTATATCCATTGTAGTTCATTAGTTTTTGCTTTATTTTCTAATATAATATTTTTAATTAAATCTGTTTTATACAATTTGCCCCAGATAACATTTTTTACTCTTTCATTTATTTTTAATTCTTCCATTAAACATTTATTATCTAATATTAATCCTTCACCATCTTCTTCACTATATTTATCGTCATATAATAACTTATCAAAATATACATCATATGAATCTACTTGTATTGCATCTGAGTTGTATTTTTCTTGTTTTTCTACCATAAGGCTTATCATATTTTTGTCTAACCAGCTATTCTTGCTATCAACATATAATATATATTGGCCTGTTACATTTTCTGTTGCATAATTTATGCCCTCACAAAGATTATGATTTTCCATATTAAGTAATCTAATTCTTTTATCAAATCGAGCATAACCCATAGCAATTTGCTTCGAATTATCTGTGCTTCCATTATCAACTAAGATTATTTCCATATTTGTATATGTTTGATTTTTAATACTATCTAAACACCTATTTAAATTTTCTTCTGCATTATATATTGGCACTATCACACTAACTTTGTACATTTTCTCTCCCCCCATAGATTACCTTGTACATTTTCCTTTGATTCTTATTGAAAATATTAACTCCCCATAATTAATATTTTTAATCCTATCATATAGTAATACTATTTATAGATAATTTCCTATTATACAAAAGTATTATTTTTGATTATCACATGTGAATTTATCTTTTGATCTACTAATAAATTCTTTATTTTACTTTACATCCCTTGTTATTTTTATTATATTTTTCCCCTGAAATTCTTCATAAAGCGATAAACTACCTAATAATATTAAGTATTTATAGTTTATATACAAAATTAAAATAAGAGAGCTTATTTATCTACAATAGATTAACAAACTCCCTTATTTGCGCAAATATATATGCAATATTTTTATATTTTTCAATTACCTTTTTATTATATACTATGCAACATTACCATCTTTTATAGTTATAACCTTGTCTGCCATTTTAGCTATGTCATTATTATGAGTTATCATAATCAAAGTTTGTCCAAATTCATTTACACATTTCTTTAACAAATCCATAACTTCATTAGTAGTTTTTGTATCTAAATTTCCTGTAGGCTCATCTGCAAATATAATTTCTGGTTTATTTGCAAGAGCCCTAGCGATAGCAACTCTTTGTTGTTGACCTCCACTTAATTCATTTGGAAATTTATTTATCTTATCTTTTAGTCCCAAAATACTAATAAGGCTATCTACATATTTCTTATCTATTTTTTTATTATCTATATTTATAGGAAGTACTATGTTTTCATAAATATTAACTACTGGTATTAAGTTAAAACTTTGAAAGATAAATCCAAACTTTTCTATTCTTAATTTTGATAATTTATCTTCTGACAACTTGGATATATCTTGGTCATTAAGAAGTACTTTTCCACTTGTAATGCTATCTAACCCGGCCATACAATGAAGCAATGTACTTTTTCCACTTCCACTTGGACCTATTATTGTGGTAAACTTTCCTTTTTCAAAAGACAAATTAATATTATTTAAAGCCTGTACTTTATTCTCGCCTTTTCCATATGTTTTACTTAAATTTATTACATCTAATATACTCATATCATCATCTCCTTAGTCATTTATTCTCAGCCCTTCTACTATACTTAGCTTAATTATTTTGTTTCTTGATAAATAAGTTGCCAATAAGCACATTACTATTGTAGCTATTCCAAATTGAAGTATTTCATTTATTGGTATATTATATGACATGCTATTTTCTAGACCTAGGCCTTCAGCTCTTATACTATTTACCATATAAATAAATTTAGAATAACTTATGGTAGCTACTACAGATGATACTACTATACTAAATAAGGCATATATCATACTTTCTTTTACTATCATTTTTTTAATATTTTTCATGCTCATACCCATAGCCCTAAGTGTTGCCAATTCTTTTATTCTCAGCATAATATTAGTTTTAATTATACATATTATATTTATGGAAGATATTATAAGTGTAAGAATTACAGATACTAACACTTCCTTTTTATTTTCTTCTGATTCCTCTTTAAATCTACTTTCGTATTTATATTTACTTTCTATTTCTTTAAAAGAAGAACCCTTTGTTAATTCATCTAAAGCTTTATTTACTTCCTCATCTTTTCCATCTTCTAACTTTATAGATATTTTGTTGTAGTCCTTTATATTAGTTATATTTTTCAAATCATCCTCATTTAAAATTAATTGAGCTAAATAACCTAATCCTCCATCTTGAGTTACAACATAATCTTTATTTAATAAGCCACTGACTTTAACTTTTATATTTTTATATTCCAATTTCCCCTTATTTTTTGAAGGTACTTTTATATCAATTAAGTCCCCCACTTTAACTTTCTTTAAAACCTTTGCATTATTTGAGCTTTGCATAGGCGAGTAAAAATAGTTTGAAACTAGAGCCCTTGGATAGTCTTCTTTATTTTTCTCATAAATATTGCTACCTTCTTCTATATATTTATCTAAACTTCTTATAAAGTTTTTGTTATATCCTTTTACTCCAGTAATAATCTCTAGGTTATTTTGATTATCTTTAGAAGATATAAAAGGTTTAACATCATCAGAAATATTATTTATACTACTTTTTAAGTATGCTGTTAAATTCATACTAGGATAAACTTCTTTTATATTATCAATCTTAGATATCTTATTAATAAGGTTACTGTCATAATTACAATAAGCTTCTTCTGTATTATAAAAATTATGTCTTAGAATCACATCAGTATCTCCCATGGCCATAACAGACATACTAGTACTTCCAGAATTTTCTTCATCATTATTAAAAATTGCCATCTTACTTATAAATAGTGATCCTGCTAGACTTATGGAAAGTATGGATAATATAGTTCTACTTTTATTTCTCCACACATTTTTAAATGCCATTTCACCAGTTAGTCCAAATATTTTTCTAATTAATTTATGATAAAACTTATCTTTTCCTTTTTTTGTGTTGTTATTTATATCTCTAATAGCCTCCATAGGACTTATTTTTGAGCCTTTGTATGTTGAGAAAACACAGGAAATTAAAACTGCAAAAGATGCTAATTCTAATGGTTCCATTATACTTTCTTTACTTATATAAATATTTTGCTGACTTCCATAAATACTACTTATTCCTATTAAAGAAATTACATATCCCAAAGCAAATCCTAGGACTAAACCTAAAATAAGAACTATTAAACTTTGAATAAGTATCATGAGTCTAACATTTTTCTTTTTCATTCCTATGGCTCTTAATATACCAATTTGCTTTGTCATATCAATTAATATTATATTAAATATGCTGAATATAACTAAAGCTGCTGATAGCATTGGTATTAGCTTATTGTTTCTGCTAAAGGTTGTGCTTTTTGACATTTCATAATCATCTAGTGCATTGCTAAGCTGTGTATTTATAATTAAATCTCCATCATTTAGTTTATATTTACCTATAATTTCATCAGCCTTAGACATACTAGGAGTTTTTGTACTAAATTTCAAAATACCACTATGAGTTACAAGTTCTTTTGGAATAATATTTTGATTATTTGAAAAATAAGTAAATCCTCTAACATTGTAATATTCATTTCCTTCATTATAACCTTTATAGTAACCTTCAGGCTTTTGAACTATTCCAACTAGTTTAAATTTCTTTTTCTTACTATAAATTTGTTTTTCATTTTTATTGTCCACATAATGTTTTACAACAGTAAAGTCAATTTCTTCATTTAATTTATTGTCTAAGTTCATTTCTTTTAACGCTTTTTCTTCTAAAACTATTTCATTTTCATTTTTAGGATAAGTACCATTTATCAATTTATATCCGTAATTTTTAATAAAATCTTCATTGTAAGAATCTAGCTGAATGGATACTCCATTTTTATCTACAATACTACCTAAATTAATTACATCATGGATTTCTTTTACTTCTTTGTCTTTTTCTAATTGATTTGACACACTATCACTTAAATTATTGTATTCAGCATGATAATCACTGAAATTTTTATAAGCTTCTTTAATATTTATCTCACTCTTAGTCTCTGGTATAACATTTAATGTAAAAATTAGCATTACTGCTAAAGAAATACTTGTTATAAGAGCTAAGCTTTTGCCTTTTTGGCTTTTTAAATATGACACTGCCAATTTAAAACTAACTTTCATCTTTTCCTCCCAGTTGTTATTTATATAGTTAAAGAGTGTTACCTTTTACATATAAAAAGATAACACCCTTTGATTTTCTGCTCAATATCTATGACACAACTGGTATTTTTATTGTGCCAACTGTCATGTTTTAATTTTTATAAAGAAAAATTTATTGTTTCAATGGTATATAAATTATACTTATAAATTTATTTTCTTCATTTTCAATTTCCAATTCTCCATCATACTTTTTAAGTGATGATTTAATACTTTCAATTCCAATACCATGAAAATATTTATCTTTCTTGCTACTTATTATTTTATTATTTTTAATTATTACTTTATTTGCCTTACTATTTTCACATTTTATAATATAGTAAGACTTTACAATTGTGCCTCTTATGCTTATATATTTTTTATTTTTACTATTTTCCATCTTGTCACATGCTTCTATTGCATTATCTAGCAAATTTGAAAATATACTTGATACGTCCATCATGTGTAAAAAATCACATTTTGAAAAATCTATATTACATAAGAAGTCTATGTTTTTCATATTACATAGCTTGCTTTTTTCACTTAGTATAACATCTAATATAACATTTCCTGTATTATATATATTTTCAAAATCCTTGATTTCATTATTAATACTATTTATATACTCATCAACATTAGAGCTTTGGTTTTGAATAAGCTTTATATTTGTCATATGATTATTTATATCATGATAAAGTCTTTTTACTTTTTCTTGTGATTCTTTTATATTTAAATAATAATTATATTCCATATCATGCTTTTTATTAAGTAATTCTAACTTCGCTTTTTCCTCAGTAGATTTCAATAACTTTATTAGAATAAATATAAAAACTATATTACTGGCAACGATTATGTAAGGCAGAGCCAGTTCTGCAAAATGAACAAAGGGTATAATTTCTAATGATTGATTAATTTTTATTTTATTATCACTTATTACATCATAAAGACCAACTAAACTTGAAGATGCTTTGTTTAAAAATAAAATTATTAAGCTATTCATTATAATAGTAATTATTATATATAAATAATACTTCTTGTTAAGAGATAATTTTTTTAATTTACCAAAAGAAAGTGCAATTAAAAGCATGGATGTATTAACTATTATCATTTCCAAATTTCCATAATATGAGTATTTAACTATACCTAATTTATATTTTATAAAAATATAAGTAAACAATATAAGATACTCAAATGTAATAGCTATTCCTTTATATATTAGGTTATACATTAATGAATAAATGAAAGTTTTTTTTAAATCAAATGAGTATGAAATTTTACAAATAAAAAATAATAAAATAAATGAAATTGAAAAATCTATTTCTAATAAATAAATTTTTGACTGGTTTATTATTAATAAAATTGCTAGTAAAATATTTATTAGATTAAGAAATTTATTTTTTACGTTATAACTATACCCTATTTTTTTCATCATAATAAAAAATGAAATTATAAATATTATATTATCTACTATTCTTTCTACTTCATAAAACTCAATATTTAACATAATTTTTCTCTCATTGAATGAAGGAACTTACTTTTAAAATCCTTAAATCTATGCCTACTAACAGGCACTTCCTCTTTATTCTCCATAATAGCAACATATTGCTTTATAAGGTCTACATACTCCATATTTACTAAAAAGCTTTTATGACACCTATAAAAATTACTGTTGTTAATTTCTTTTTCTATCTTATCCAAAACACTCTTAACCTGATGATTTTCGTCTTTTGTGTGTATAGTCATATCTCTTTTTTGTATTTCTATATAAGTTATGTCACTAACTTTTATCTTTAAGGTATCATTTTTTTCATCTATAATTATATATTTATTATTTTTGTTAATTTCATTTATGCAGCTTATGATATGTTTTTTTAGATCTTCATATTTTAGTGGCTTTAATAAATATCTATAAGCTCTTACTTCATATCCTTCTTGAATATAATCTACTAGCGATGTAGTAAATATTATCTCAGCATTTCTATTATCTATTTTTCTAATTTTTCTTGCTGTATCCATACCATTTAGTTTGTCCATTAGAATATCTAATAAGAATATATCTACATCTTGAGGATAATTATTAAAAAGGTCTTCACCTGAGCTAAATGTAAGTATTTCATATGATAAGTCTTTTTCATCTAAGATTTGAATTAAGTAGTTCTTTATTAGTTCCCTTTGTTCTTTTTCGTCTTCACATACTGCGATTTTTAACATTTACATCCTCCAAATTACTCCCTTACTAACTTCTAGTTTTAATTATATATTAGTCTTTACTATTTTTAAATATTTTATATCTATATACAATTATACACAGAGCAAGTTCTTAAGATAAATTTTAATAAAATTTAATAAGAAGGCGTATGCAAATTTATGCTTATATCAAATTCCAGTTATATTCTTTATATTTTATTTTATAAGTCTTAAATTTTTCAGCATATATGTACTGATTTGCAAAATCGCTTTTATACCATTTAAATATTTTCGATGCATTTATTACCTTACTTTTATGGTCTATATTTGTTTCAAACTGTAAAAATGTTTCCTCTGATTTTTTTAATTCTTCATTAATATTTTTACTTGTATAGGCTCTAATAGCAGGACAAGATTTCGCACCGCAATTTAGTGCAAAATGAATACGTGAATCTTTTTCATTTACCATATAAGCTTTTCGTTTATCATATTTTCCAAATGGAGCTTTAAAAGAGTTTACAGGTCTTTTATTCTTTCTCAAAATACCATGTTCAATATTATCCAGGGACCATTCAGATCCACCTATGTTGGCTTTTTTACTTTTAAAAATTGATTCTTTACTTAAACTTTCTGTTATTTTCATTTCTATAATAAAATAGCACATTAACCCATTATAAATATTTATCCAAAAGGCTTTTTTCTCATCATCATTTTTTAATTCATCCAAATTAATATCTTTTAGTTTATTGTATAATTTATTTAATTCTAACAGATCTTGTTTACCATCAAGTAACCATTCATATTTTTTTGTTTTTGCTAATACGCAAAATTCTATTGATAAATTCTCAGCGGGTTTCATTGTTATTTACCTCTTTTTTAATATATTATAATTTTACTTTACTAAATTTGTTGTTTTAATTCAATTAGATACTTTTAGGTTACCAATGCACTATTAAAATTTTTATTTATTAGTACATTAACAATCATTTAATATAATTCAATCTTGTTTGGCCATGGATTATTTCGTGCAATACTCCATGTTTTATCAATATATTGCAGTGTATAAATTTGCTCTACTGCGTGGAAATAATAAGAGCCTTTTGTAGTAACTTTATATCCTACCTCGTCTTCTTTTAATAATCCCATTACTTTTGCTATACTCAGTTCAAGTCTATAATCTTTACTTAAATCACTACTAAACATCTTTTTATAATCCGCTTTGTTCAAGTTCATATTGTAAACATTCCAAAATAACCAATAAGATTTTCTTGAAAACTTAGTAAAGTTTAATACTAATGCACAGGCAAATTCATTATTATTTATTGCATTTATGTACTCATCCACTGAGAAAGTATTCAACCTAAACTTGTCATCAAAGAGTGATGCCGCTCCCGGTCCTAATCCTATAAAGTTTTCTCTCGTTATGGATGAATATTTTTCTGTATTTGGCTTAGCAAAAGTCCATACAGAAGTTCTATCTAATCCTATTTCTTTTGATAAATTCACCAGTTCAAAAAGCATTTTTTTCTTTTCGTTGGAAGATAGAGGTTTTCTTTTGTTATTAGCATAAGAAAAATCAATAAATGGATAAGTAGAAATTTGAGTTGCTCCAAGTTCAAAAGCCAGTACTACGTCTTCCTTTAGCTCCTCTATACTTTGGCCTGGTATTCCAAATATTAAATCTACGTCTATTGTTTCAAATCCAACTTCTTTGATTAACTTTATTTTTTCAGCTTCATTATTTTCTATTCTGCCTAAGCTTTCTAAACAGTTTTTATTAAAAGACTGAATCCCAACACTTAGCATGTTAAATCCTAAGGTCTTTAACTTATTCAATAGATTTAAATTAATATTACTTGGATGTAATTCTATGGCTAAGCTTCCCTTCAAATTAAAGTTTTCTTTTACAACATTTATAATTTCTTCAAGATAGTCTATAAGCAAAGCTGGCGTTCCACCTCCAAAATACAAAGATGTTAAGTCCTGTTTTTTATATCTTAAATTAGCTAGCTTTATCTCTTTTAATAAAACTTCCTTATATTCAAAAGCCTTTTTTTCATCATATAATTCTTTATTGTAAGGACAAAAAGAACATATACTTTTACAAAATGGTATATGTATATATAATCCTAAATTATCTTTATTATTTAAATCAACATAATTTAAATCATTATTATCATTGCACTTTATAAACTCAAATGGCTTAAAACTTCTGTTTAACACTGGTCTTAAAATATTCGTCAGCATATTATCTCCCCTATACAAATTTCAAATATGTTTTTAAAGTTTCATAGATTATCTTAGGATTTCCACCAAACAACAAGGCAAATTCTACGGCAAATAGATATCCACATTCATTGCATAATCCGTCTATTTCCACACATCTTCCACATACAAATCTCTTTTTATTTTCTACTACCAAACATTGTTTGCAAGGTCTGTTCCAATTGTTATCTAAATAATAATCTAGAGCAGAATATAAATTAAATATGGGATAACCTTCCTTCATAAGTTGTTTTATAGTATTTACTACTTCAATTTTTTGTTCTCTGCTCAAACTTAGATCCTCTGTACCCTCATAAGGTGTGTGAAAATTAAAGGAAATACTCTTTAGATTTTTAGTATTTTTAACTAATTCACAAAGTTCTCCTACATCTTTATAATTTCTATTATTAATGGCCATATATACACAAATATTGCTGTCATTGGCTTTTTCCACATTTTCTAATATTGTATCAAATGTGTTTCCCCTTATAAAATTGTGATTTTCTTTAGTTCCATCAATACTTAAAAATATAATATCTGCCTCTTTAATATCTAAATCTATAGTTCCGTTGGTAACTATATTAACTAATTCAAAGCCTATTTCTTTAGCTTCTGCAATTAAGTCCTTAGCATTTTTCCCACTGTCATTCCAAAGAAGTGTTTCTCCACCACAAAAGAATAAAATTCTAACACCTTCATTATAAAGCTTAATCATTTCCTCTTTTATGTCTTCATAAGGATGAATTATTTTGTTTATGTTGTTTACTGCACAATGCTTACAAGTAAGATTGCAATAATCTGTAAGTATTATAGTTGCAAGTATTGGATTAGTATTTTTCAAAAATATTGTTTTTAATCCATAAGTTGAAAATTCTATAAATGATTTTAGCTTCATAATTCACCTACCCCCAATTTAAATATATTAATAAACGTTTTTGTACTTTTATTCCAATTTTATAATAACATAAAAAGACCTGCTACCATATTGATTCTACTGAATATATTAGATCACATAATAAATAAAGAAATTTTAATGTATATTATGCTTGTCGATTTTCCAATAATCATTTATATAGTATAATTATATATAAAGATAGGATGGTACAAAGATATATGAATAAAATAATTATAACAAAAGAACTTACACATTCTCAAAAAATACAAGTTTGTGAACTTGTGTATCAAGGTTTCTATAAAAAGCTATCTAACTATTGGATATTTGAAAAAAATATAGAAAAAGGATCTACTGTACTTCAAGGCTGTATAAATTACAATAATGGTATATATGCTATAGAAAATGGAAATGTAGTAGGTTTTATAGGTATCCAGTTTAGAAAAAATAAATTTAGAGAATTTAATATAAGTACCCTTAAATCGCATTATGGATTAATAGGCGCTACTTGGAGAGGCTTATTAAATAAATTTGAAAATAAATCAAATTCATTGAAAGACGATGAAATGTACATTGACTTAATAGTCGTTAATGCTAATCACAGAGGTAAAGGTATAGCATCCTTACTTATAGAAAAAGTTACTAATTTGTCTATTGAGAATAATTTTAATAAAATACTATTAGATGTTGTTGATACCAATGAAAGTGCAATAAATTTATATAAAAAACTTGGTTATAAAACTCTTAAAGTAATCGATTTTAAAGGACTGACAGATTTTATGGGATACAGAAAAGTTATGTATATGTGTAAAAATCTTAAAGGTGAAGATAATTCATAAAAATTATAACCTAATGATATAAGAATTATATCATTAGGTTATTTTTACAAATAATTTATACTTTCATATTTACATTAGTTTATCATAAGGTTTTGAAACCAGAAGTATTACTTGTATCATTGTTGAAACCAAAGAAGTTTTTTTCTTATAAGCCAAATATCTTCCATCCCAAGACTCACAATATTTTTCTTTATATTTTTTAAGCCCTTTGAAGGAATAAAATCTATGACCATGTGAATAAACCTTAGCCGCTATTTTTTCACTTAAGAATGCATATTTTGACCTACCAACATTTGATAATGGTACCATCCCCATATTGAATCTAGAGTATCCATGTTCTTTTCCATATTGAAAAAGATTTACAAATATAAAATCCATTATTCCATTACATGACTCTCTAGAAAATCTCATAAGGTCTATAGATAAAGTTTTGTTATTATCATACATTGGCATTATGTTAGCAAATCCTTTTATGTTATTTTCTTTATCTCTAACTACACATATGGGCTCTCTATTAAGATATTCTCTATTGAAAAATCCTATAGAAAATCCTTTTTCTTTTCTTCCATCAAGCCACTCATCTGATATATTTTTTAAATCTTCAAAGAAATTATCATCAAATGGTGGATAAACCATTTGGAAAGTATAACCTTCTTTAGTTACCCTAGATATTGCATTTCTTACGCTCTTCATCTTTCTTCCTTCTAAGGTAAATTCTTTTAGATTAACTGTAGCTTCTTCTCCAAGTTTAAAAAACTGATAACCAGTCTCATGAAGGTATGGTAAAATCTGTTTGTCTATAGCACAGAAAACACATACATATCCGTAGTTATTAGATAATTCGTAGAATTCTTGTATAGTATCAAATATATTTTCTTTATTACCTACTGGGTTCCCTAGTATATATATTTTATTAGCATAAGTTTGATACTGCATTAGTACATCTTTTTCTTTATTTATATAAACATATTTATCATTTAAATATATAAAGTGACTTATTGATGTACCTCCAAAAGTATCTAAAATTTTGTCTACATCGTCCTTACAATCATTTAAAGTTCGTTTTGGAAACTTGTTTTTACTATTTATGTAGTATATAAACACTAAAAATAATGTGGATATTACAAATCCAATTATACAAAGATACATTATTGAATATGATGAATCTGAGAATCTTAGTTCATAATCAGTAAAAGCTATTTTAG
The DNA here is from genome assembly GCF_036812735.1 of Terrisporobacter glycolicus ATCC 14880 = DSM 1288. Lineage (NCBI taxonomy): Bacteria > Bacillati > Bacillota > Clostridia > Peptostreptococcales > Peptostreptococcaceae > Terrisporobacter > Terrisporobacter glycolicus. The sequence continues at coordinate 2,852,604 of NZ_CP117523.1, forward strand.
TAATTTCACCTTTCAAGCTTGAATAAAAAGTGTACACATATAATAATAAGAAAATTATTAGTGTTATCATATCTTGAAATACCATTCTCCAGCCCATAACAAAACTTTCTCTGTAGAATTGTTTTTTGCATATAAGCATCAAGCATAAAACACCTAACATATATAATAGATAGCTACAATTTGTACCTTTAATAAAAATTAAAACACACAGTGCTCCTATTATAAAAAGTGTTGCTTTGTATACATATTTGGATTTATATATTAATAGTCTTGATAATACTATTAATAAAAATCCTATTATTATAGTAAATTTATTGGGTATATATATAACTGATAAATATGATATATTCTTAACCACATCTATATTACTTCTAATATGTGGTACAGCTTCTGATAATAATAGTATACTTCCAGTAAATAAAACTATTAAAACAATACTTATATGAGCTAATTTAGATAAAATAGTGAAAAAAATATCTTTTATTTCTTCATCCATATTTTTATAAAATTCTCTAGCGTAAAGTATCAATCCTATTATAAGAGGTACTATATAATAAGAGAATCTGTATAAAAATATTGCTAATAATGTTTTTTCTACTGGTACATTTAAATGTTGAAGACCTACTATCATAGTCAAATCGAATGATCCCAAACCACCTGGAGACATACTAACCATTGCAATAATTATAGATAGCATAAATACTGGGAAAAATTTACTAAATGAAATATTAACCTTTAACATCAAGATTATGGAATATATCAATACTATTATAGCCAACCATGCTATGGCAGACATAAGTATAATTTTAAAATAATCTTTTATACATGATTTATCCTCTGCACTACCTTTAGTGTATTTATAGATCAAGTACGCTAAAACCAAAGGAAAATAAAGACTTATAACTATTGTCATTATACCTATCCAGTCATTTAGTTTTAAGTTATTAAAACTTGTTATAGCGTATATCAAACTAACTATAGAAAAACCAGTTAAATTAAGTGCTACAAATTTTGATGTTTCTTTTACAAGTAATTTTTTATCCTTTACATGTTCTCCATAGAAATTATTTTTAAAATATATTGCCGTACTTCCGCCCATACCTGCAATATTTGAAATTGAACTTGCTATCCATGAGTATTTGTATATCTTTTTGTTATCCAAATTTATGCCTACCCTGTTTTTAAGAACTAAGTCATAAAGACTTAAAGGTGCGTATGCAATTATCCCCATAAATAATATTATAATTATTTCTATTGGTGTTAGTTCATTTGCATATAAGTTAAATAAATTTTTATCAAAAGAACGCACTACGTTAATAAATTCTTTCATTATAATCACAAATATAAATAGTATAAAAATATATTTTATTGATTTTTTTAATTTCTGCTTAATTTTTACCACCTCTAACCTGATAAGTTTATAACGTTATTTCATTATACTATTTTAATTTTTATTTTTCTATACTCTCCTAATTAATTTGTTGTATTTTATCTTAAATTGCCCGCCTGCCTAGCTCTATATTCATATCCTTAAAACCAAATATATAATAACATAAAAAGAACTGCTAAACTATAAGCTTAACAGTTCTCTTATATATGCTTTTATATATTTGAGCGTTGAAAATCTCGTATTTCGACAATTTTCAAGGTAGTAACAAAAATGTGTACCCCTTGTATGAATAACCAATAAAAATTTTATACACTTTTTTACAGATATGTCCTTGTCTACCATTAGATTTTCCATTTTTCACATTTTAATTTTTATTTTTAAATTTATCTTTACTTCTATTATTTTTATTGTTACTTCTATTAGTCTTTCTACTGCCCCTATTATTTCTTTTAGCTACTACAGTTACATCCTCTGCACTAGAAACAAAGCTATGATTTTCTACAACTTCAATCTTTTTATTTATAAGTTTTTCTATAGACTTATAAAGATCTCTTTCTTCCATTGAGCAAAATGCTGTTGCTCTACCGCTTCTTCCCGCTCTTCCTGTTCTTCCAATTCTATGAACATAAGTCTCTGCAACTTCTGGTAAATCATAATTTATTACAAATGGTAGTTCATCAATGTCAATTCCTCTTGCTGCTATATCAGTTGCTACCAATACTCTAATTTTACCTTCTTTAAACTCATTTAATGCTAGTTGTCTTGCATTTTGAGATTTATTACCATGTATGGCAGCCGCACTTATTGATGATGATATTAAATCTTTTGTTATTTTATTTGCTCCATGTTTTGTTCTGGAAAATACAAGTACAGATTCTTTTGGATTATTTTTTAATAGCTCTATTAGTAACTTGGTCTTTTGTTTTTTACTTACAAAATAAATATTTTGTTCAACCATCTCAGTTGTTGATGATACGGGTGCAACTTCCACCTTAACTGGATTTTTGAATATTAAATCTGCTAATTTTGATATTTCTTTTGGCATAGTAGCAGAGAAGAATATGTTTTGCCTAACCTTTGGCAAGTGACTAATTATTCTTTTTACATCATGTATCATACCCATATCTAACATACTATCAGCTTCATCTAAAACAAAGTGCTTAACATCATTCAATTTTAAGAATTTTTGATTGTATAAATCAAGCATTCTACCTGGAGTAGCTATTAGTATATCTACACCTTCTTTTAATGCTTTAACTTGAGGGTTTTGAGATACTCCTCCAAATATAACCAAACTCTTTATATTTGTATGTCTTGCATAAGCCACAAAGTTCTCTTCTATTTGTATTGCTAGTTCTCTTGTAGGTGCTAGTATTACTGCTTTTATAGTTCTTTTGTTTTTTAGTGATTTTTTATCATTATATATTTGTTGTATTATGGGAATTGCAAAAGCTGCTGTTTTACCCGTACCAGTCTGCGCGCACCCTAACAAATCTCTACCTTCTAATAATGGTGTTATTGATTTTGATTGTATTGGTGTTGGTTTTATATATCCTTCTTCTTTTAGTGCCTTTTGTATTGGCCTAATTATGTCTAAGTCTGTAAATTGCATTTATTTCTCCTTTTATATTGATCTAAATTGTTTACAAAATAAAAATAAACACTTTCCATGCCAGCTAATATCTAAACATAAAAAGTGTTTATCTTTTATATTATACATTATATCCTTTAAAATAAAGATACCTTTATTTTTAAATTCGTGTTATTAAAGTGTAACAGAATTTACTGATAAAAGCTAATACTTTTTATTGCCACTTCTAGTTTGTAATTGTTAACATGAATTGAATCTTTACTGCTTAAAATCCTACTAAAACAAATTGAATAACTTGTTCTCATATTATCTATACTCAATATAATAGAACACATAAGAACTAAAAAATAAACTAAAAATACTATAAATTTTGTTCCAATATGTTTGTAACATACATTGGAACAGCTACACATATTTTAAATACTATAGTTGGGACTTATTGTTCTGATTGTTCTAATATAAAGACCCTGTTATTTATTAAATATAAAAAATAAGTACTTATGTATGCGTACGCGCGTATAGAGTTTTTTTAGTATCGGAACAGTTCATTGAAACAAACTAAAAATGCTTAATAAAATAACTCTTATGATTGTATGTCTGTTTTTTAAACATACATTTTTATAATATATATTTTTTATCATATTTTAATTACATTTTTTGACAAATTTCTGCTAAATTTTATGTTATATTTCTATTAGATTACGTTTTAGTGTGGAGGGAAAAATTTTTATGAAGAAATTATTAGCAATACTAAGCGCTTTTATAATTTGCTTATCAATGGTAGCTTGTTCTAGTTCTGATGAACCAAAATCACAAGATAATGCATTTATAAAAGATATTAAGAAATCTTTTGAAGCTAGATCAAATTATCTAGATGATGTTGAATCTGGCAAAATCACATCAAGTGAAAATGAATATCTTAAGGACGCTGTAAAAAAAGAAAAAGGAATTATAGAAAAGTATAACGATGCTAAGTTTGACAGTCCAGAATTAGCTAAACTTTCAAAAGATTATATTACTGCATTAAATACTCAGGAGGAATCACTTAAATATTACTCAAGCGATTACACTAAATTTGATAAACTTTGGACTGAAGGATATAACCAAAGAAGTACAATTTTAACTACTTTAATAGATAAATTTGGTTTAGTTATTAGTGATGATGCAATAGAAGAGCTGAAAACAAATGCTCAAGTAGTCAAAGAAAAAAATGATACAAAAGAAAAAATAGATAAAATGCTAAAAAACATAAAGTTTAAAAAAGTTAAAGATGAATATGGCTGGAAAGATTATGAGGCTGTAGTAGAAAATACTACCGGTGTAGATTTGGAGTACTTCTATTTAGATGTAAAACTAATAGATTCAGATGATGTTATAATCGAGTCTATTCCATCGACGGTTGATGGTACTTGGGCTAATGGTAAAAAGGTTAAGTTAACATTCTCTACAGACAAAAAATTCAAAAAATTAGAATGGACTGCAGATTATTCTATTAAAGAATAAAATTTCTTACAATATATAAAAGAGTACGTATGAAAATAGTTATACTTATTTTCATACGTACTCTTTTATATTTACATAATTCCTAATAATTTGAGTGGTGGAGACGAGCCGTATCGAACCCCTATCCACCTACTTACTATCTATAAACAGTCTTCCCATCAATATCCTTAACAGTCTGACATCCAGTCAACCTCATAGTAGCCTCAAACTCACCAACAATCTTCTTAACATACATCTCAACACCTTCTCTACCACCACCAAAACTAGCAGTAACAAAAGGTCTTCCAATAAGAACGCCATCAGCCCCAAGACCAATCAGCTTAAGAACATCAACACCACTTCTAACACCACCATCAACAAGCACAGTCAACTTTCCATCAACAGCCTCAGCAATAGCCGGTAACACATCAGCAGCACCTGGAGTACAATCTAAAACTCTACCACCATGATTAGAAACAACTATAGCATCCACACCAGATTCCACAGCAAGCATAGCATCTTCTACAGTCATGATCCCCTTCACTATAAATGGTAACTTAGTAGCAGCTTTTAACTCTTTTAAAGCTTCCACATCCTTTGGTACAACTGTTTTTCCATGCATAGATAAAGTAACTAACCCACATGCATCCACGTCCACACCAACAGCAAAAGCTCCAGCTTCTTCAGCCAGCTTTATTTTCTTTATTATATCGTGGTTTTCCCAAGGTTTTATAAATACTATACCTTGTCCATTGTTTTCTTTTAATACATCTAAGTTATCCATTAAGAAAGAATCTACAGCAGTATCTCCAACCATTGGGAAGATTCCACTTTCTATACATCCTTCTACAACTGGAGTTATATATTCTCTTTCACTTATTTTTCCACCCATGTTTAATGTAGTTCCTGTTATAGGAGCTGCAAATATTGGTGCTTTCATTTTCTTCCCAAATAATTCTACTGATGTATCTGGATTTGATACGTTATGTATAACTCTCATATTTATTTTAACATCTTGCAAACTTTTGAAGTTTTCTACAAATGCAGATCCAGTATCTTTTCCACCCATTCCTGGTACTTCTCCTGCACAAACTACCCCATTACAAGCTTTACAAACTCTACAACTTCCATTTAAGTTTTCTCTTGCTTCTTTTAGCATGTCTTTATAATTCATTATTATGATCCCCCTCTAACAATAATTTATCTTAATAATTCTTCCATTTATAATTATAGTCTATAAAACATTTTTAAGGAAACTTTTTCTATGTATTGGTGTTATACCATGTTTTTCTATGGCTTCGTAGTGTTCCTTTGTGCCATATCCTTTGTTTGATTTAAATCCATACTCTGGGTATATTTCATCGTAGTCACACATCATTCTATCTCTTGTAACCTTTGCTAATATGCTGGCAGCTCCTATAGATATGGATTTTGAATCACCTTTTATTATTGGGTTTTGTTTCATATCCACACCTGGTATAGTTACAGCATCCACTAATAAATAGTCTGGTTGTTTTTTCATTGAATTTATTGCTTTTTTCATTGCCATGTATGTGGCATTTAAAATATTGTAGTCGTCTATTTCTTCATTGTCTACAATTCCTATTCCATAATCTAGGGCATGTTCTTTTATTATTTCGTATAACTCTTCTCTTTTGCTTTCTTTCACTTTTTTAGAGTCGTCTACTCCTTCTATTTTTGTGTTTGGTGGTAATACAACTACAGCTGCAACTACTGGTCCTGCTAGTGGTCCTCTACCAACTTCGTCTATTCCACCTATGTATAAATACCCTTTTGAGTATCCATCATTTTCGTATGTATTTATAAGTTCTAATCTTTCATCTTCTTTTCTTATAGCATCTAATTTTTTTGCCAAAGATACAGCTAACTTTTGCACTGATTTTCTTTCATCATTTTTTAAAATATTTATATATTCTAAGTATTGTTCAACTTTTAAATTATCTACTATTTCTTTTATCTCTTTTACACTTTTGTTATTCATGGTAATCTCCTTAATATTTATTCAGTTTTATTATGTACTTACCTTTTATATTTTATCATATAATTCACTGCCTTCATATGACCAAGGATTTACCTTCACAAAAAAGCCAACAGAACTATTTATCTGTTGGCTTAATATATTTATTTAATTTAATAACTAATTAGCTTTTTCACATATTTTTAAATCTTCTTCTTTATTATCATCAATTCTTGCTACTTTATAATTAAATGCTATCATTGCCAATGAAACTAATGGATTTATTAGATTCAATAAGGCATATGGCGCATATACAAAGGCTGATACACCTAATGTTCCTGCAATATATGCTCCGCAAGTATTCCATGGTATTAATGGAGAACTTAATGTTCCACTATCTTCTAGTGCTCTTGATAACATCTTTGGATGTATACCTCGTTTTTTGAATTCTTCACTATACATTCTTCCAGGTATAACAATTGATAAGTATTGTTCTCCAGCTATTATGTTAGTAAATGTACAAGTTAACATAGTACATAATACGGTTCCAAATACTCCTTTTGCAGCCTTTAATATGGAAGATGCTATGGCTTCAAGCATACCTGTTTTTTCTAGTATACCACCTAAACCTAGGGCACATATTGTTAATGATACTGTTGACATCATGTTCATAAGGCCACCTTTAGATAATAACATGTCCACTGACTCCACACCCGTGGCTGATACATATCCATTTGTTGCTGCCTCTAATATGGCTCCCATATCTTGTCCTTGGAAAAATACTGCTATAACAACTCCTATTAATGCTCCTCCTATAAGTCCAGGAATTGCTGGTACTTTTAGCATTACTAGCACAATTACTGCTATTGGTGCAATTAATAAAAGTGGTGATAGTGTATTATATGAAGATTCTAATGTATTACTAATTAATTGTATTTGACTTATATCTAATTCTTGTCCAGAATATTTTATTCCCACTATACCAAATATAATTAAAACTATTATTAATGATGGTATAGTTGAATATAACATATATTTTATATGAGTAAATAAATCAGTACCTGCCATTGCTGGTGCCAAATTAGTTGTTTCAGATAAAGGTGATAATTTGTCTCCAAAGTATGCTCCTGATATTATAGAACCTGCTACTAAGCCTGTTGGTATTCCCAAACTTTGACCTATTCCTAAAAGTGCAACACCAACTGTTCCCATTGTACTCCAAGATGATCCTGTTGCCAGAGATACTATGGCACACACTATTACTGATGCCACTAAGAAAATATTTGGTGATATAACTTTCAATCCCCAATAAATCATACTTGGTACTACTCCACTTATTATCCAAGTTCCTATCAGTATACCTATTATCATTATTATTAAAATTGCCTGCATTGCCATTTTAATACTATCAAACATACTGCTTTCTAGTTCAGACCATTTAAAGCCTAATCTATATACACCTATAGCTCCTGCTATGGCTGCTGCTCCTACCAGTGGTACATGTGGTGACGATCCATACATAAATATTCCTATTCCTAAAAACAATCCTAAACATATTATCGGTATCATCGCCTCTAATAATGTGGCCTTCCTACTAACTTCCTGTTTCATATTAACTCTCCCCTTATCAATAGCGTAATGCTTTTTTTTGAAACCTATTAGTTCGTACTAGCTCTTATTATTTTCCTCATAAATCAATATGTTTTTTGATATATCACCTGCTTTATAATTTAAATATATAATTTGTTATATTTTATTATAATTTTAGCACTATTTTTTATTGATTGTTAATTTTTTGTTAAATTTTTTTAAAATATTTTTATTTTTTAACATTATTTTTATGTGATTTTATAAATAAAAAAACGTAGGTACCCTTTGCCTACGTAATTTTAATAATCCTCATATATTAAATATTTCACAAATACTGCTTTTATCACTGCATTAACTTGGTATGATTGTCTAACTCCTGTTTTACACCAAATAGCAAAATGTTCACAGTTATTAGCATGAAGCAAAAACTTTCTCTCTCCTACCCTACTTCTTGCCCTCTTCACAGTTTCTTCTGGTGTATATAATTTAAATTTAATCTTGTTTTTAATTTGATAAATAAGGTATAAAGCTTGCACATCATCTATTAAATCCCTACCTAGTCCTTCTGCCCTTATCCTATTAACATTAGAAGGTTTATCTTCTGAAAACTTATATACATAATATTTGTCAGATCCTCCCAGAAAATTTTCCATATCTGTTTCATCTATAACCATCTCTCTAAAAAACATATCTTTTTCTTTTCCACTATAATGAATAACATGGCTTTTATCTACAAATATGCCAAAATGATTATATATACCGTGATTAACACATATTACGTCTCCGTATTGGGGTTCAATCAAAATATCACCTCCCAATAGATATTTATATATATAATTTATGATTTATTTTTTATAATGTTATTTTTCAAAGTAAAAAAGAAAGTCATAATGACTTTCTTTTTATTTATCCATATAATCCATAGGTTCTTCTAAAGATATTTGTCCTATTTTACCTTCTCTATACTCATTTAGAACAGTTTGAGCTATTCTAGTATAGTCAAGTTCTTGTCTTCCTAGTATAAACCCTCTTTTTCTACCTATCATTTCCATAGTTTCAAGAGGAGTTTCTCCTAACTCTTCTAATTTGTATCTTGCTTTTAATTTTTCTGGTTCTATTTCCATAAGCTTTTCTATAAATTTAAGTCCTAAAGTGTCTATATCAAGTACTTCGTCTTTTATAGCTCTACTGAAAGCTAAGTTAAGGGCAACTTCTTGATCTTCAAACTTGGGCCAAAGTATACCTGGAGTATCTAGTAATTCTAAGTTTCCTTTAAGTCTTACCCATTGCTTACATTTAGTAACTCCTGGCTTATCTCCAGTTACAGTACTTTTCCTTCCTGTAAGTTTGTTTATAAGAGTTGATTTACCTACGTTTGGAACACCAACTATCATAAGTCTGATAGCTCTTTCTTGTCTTCCCTTAGCTTTAAGGTTGTCCATCATTTCTTTAGTAACATTTTTACACTCATCTACTATTTTATTTACTCCATTACCTTTTATGGTAGCTACAGGTATTGCTTTTATTCCTTTTTTATCATAGTAGTTAACCCATTTGCTTAAGTTAGCTGGATTTGCTAAGTCACTTTTGTTTAAAACAACTACTCTTGGCTTATCTCCAACTATTTCATCTATTTGAGGGTTTTTACTTGAGTAAGGTATTCTAGCATCTAATAACTCTATTACAACGTCTACCATCTTTAAGTTATTTTGAACTAATTCCTTAGTTTTTTTCATATGCCCTGGATACCAGTTTATATGTAAATTATCGTCTTTTAAGTACTCGTCATAATCACTTCTTCTATAATCTCTTGCCATATTTTCACTTCCTTATCTTTTATAAGTACTAATTTATTTCATCCTAATATATAGAATTTCATTTTTTATTATATCTATAATTTTGTCCATATTTCATCATATTAATGACTGAAAAAAAGGAAATCCCCAAAGAGATTTCCTTCCTAAATTAACTTAAAAAGTTATTATTTATTTCTAGCTTCTTTTATCTTAGCAGCTTTACCAGTTCTAGTTCTTAGGTAGTTTATCTTAGCTCTTCTTACTTTACCTTTTCTAGTAACTTCGATTTTTTCTATTTTTGGAGAGTGAACTGGGAAAGTTCTTTCTACACCAACATTGAAAGATATTTTTCTAACAGTGAAAGTTTCTCTAGCTCCTCCACCTTGTCTCTTCATTACTACACCTTCAAATACCTGAATTCTTTCTCTTTTTCCTTCAACTATTTTAACGTGTACTCTTACTGTGTCCCCAGGTCCAAATGCAGGAACTTCAGCTTTTAATTGTTCTTGTTCTAATGATTTTATTAATTCGTTCATTTTCTTCCTCCTAAGTTCATAGACGCTCTTAATTACTGACCAATGTAAGCAGAGGAGCGGCCGTTATTTATCAACAGTCTTAATTATACTATATTTACTTACTTCTTACAAGACTTTTTATACAAGTCTGGTCTTCTAAGTTTCGTAATTTTTTTAGATTCATCAAGACGCCATTTTTCTATTTTTTGATGATTCCCTGATAGTAATACATCTGGTACAGACATACCCATAAACTCTCTCGGTCTAGTGTAATGTGGGTATTCTAATAAATCATCTTTGAAACTTTCTTCTTCAAAAGATTCGTTTTGGCTAAGTACGCCAGGAATTAGTCTAGCTATAGAGTCTATCATGATCAAAGCTGGAAGTTCTCCTCCAGTTAATACATAGTCTCCTATGGAAACTTCATCCGTTACTATTAAATCAATTATTCTTTGATCTATTCCTTCGTAATGACCACAAAGTAATATTATATCCTCTCCTAGAGACAAATCACAGGCTATATCTTGTTTATATACTTGTCCTTTTGGTGTTAAATATACCACCCTAGGATTTTTTATATTGTGAGTTTCTATAATATGCTTATATGTATCATATATGGGTTGAGGAGTCATAAGCATTCCTGCTCCGCCTCCAAATGGATAGTCATCCACTTTTTTATGTTTGTTTGCTGAAAAGTCTCTAATATTATACACATGTACTTCTATTATTTCTTTTTCAATAGCTCTTTTCATTATACTTTCACTCATATATGAGTGAAAAATATCTGGGAAAAGAGTCATAATGTGAAATCTCATATTATCACCTAATCTAACATTCCTTTTATAGGATCTATTATCATTTTCTTTTCTTCTATGTTTATTTCAGGAACAAATTTTAGTGTTGATGGAATAAGATATTCTTTATCATTATCTCCTTTTACAACATATACATCGTTAGCTGAATACTGTAGTACGTCTTTAAGAGTTCCTACTTTATCTCCACCTACTGTAAATACTTCTAGTCCTATTAAATCTGCTATGAAAAATTCATCTTCATCAAGGTCTACACTGTTATCTCTAGATATATAAAGATTTTTAGCTTTAACTTTTTCAGCAAGCTCCACAGAGTCTATACCCTTTATCTTCATTATAACCATATTTCCTTTATATCTAACCTTTTCAACTTCATATTCTTTTTCAAAGTTTTTATCAAGATAAAAACTTTCTAAATCATCAAATCTGTTTATATCGTCCACATATGGATATACTCTAACTTCGCCCTTAAGGCCTTGAGTATTTACTATCTGACCGATTCTAAAATGAGTTAACTTTTCTTTCATAGTCTCACCTTCTTTAAATTGTTTCTTTCTTTTTTAAAAAATATATCTTTAATATCAAATAATATTTGTTTTTGTTTTTAGTTTTTGTTTTTAGTCTTTGTTTTTAGTCTTAAAATTATTTTGTATTTATATATTTAATATTTGCATGATTATTTTCAACTTTAAAGATTATTATAAACAAAAAGGATTAGGCACATACCTAACCCTTCTATAATATTTCAAGTGAAACCTTGACATTTTCTTTATTTCCAGCAGATTTTAACACAGTTCTTATAGCTTTAGCTATTCTTCCCTGCTTTCCGATAACCTTGCCCACATCATCTTGAGAAACCTTTAGTTTTAAGATAATTTCATCTTTTTCCATAGTTTCTTCTATTGTCACTTCGTCAGGATTATCTACTAGAGCTTTGACAATATGCATAACTAGCTCTTTCATATATTCATCTCCTAAAAACTAATCCATAATGGATTAAATTAAGTACCTTAATAGTTTAAATACTATTTAGATTGTTTTTGAGCTTCGAACTTTTCAGTTATTCCGTTGTTAGCGAATAATTTTTTAACAGTATCAGTTGGTTGAGCTCCTACTGATAACCATTTTAAAGCTTTCTCGTCGTTTATTCTAGTTTCTTTGTTAGCTGAAACTGGATTGTAGAATCCTATTTCTTCTATGAATTTTCCATCTCTTGGTGCTCTAGAATCTGCTACTACTATTCTGTAGAAAGGTTTTTTGTTTGCACCCATTCTTTTTAATCTTATTTTAACTGCCATTACAGTCACCTCCGAATTTTTTGTTTATTTTTGTGTATTATTTATTTAAAGAAAGGAAGTCCGCCAAGTGCGCCTCTTTTCTTCATACCTTTTTGATTACCCATAAACATCTTCATCATTTTTTTCATTTCATTTAATTGTTTTACAAGTCTGTTTATGTCTTGCACGCTTGTCCCACTACCTTTTGCTATTCTTCTTTTTCTAGAAGCATTTAGTAACTGAGGGTTACGTCTTTCTTCTAAAGTCATAGATTGTATTATGGCTTTAGTTCTTTTCATTTCTTTTCCATTTAAGTCCACATCACCAAGTTGGCTTTTTATATTACCCATACCTGGCATCATTCCAAGAATTTTATCTAATGGACCCATATTTTCTATTTGTTCCATTTGAGTTAAGAAATCTTCGAAGTCAAAATCTTGTTTTCTTATTTTACTTTCTAGTTCCTTAGCTTTTTCTAAATCCATAGCATCTTGAGCTTTTTCTATTAAACTTAGTACATCTCCCATTCCAAGGATTCTCGATGCCATTCTGTCTGGATAGAATGGTTCTAAGTCGTCTAGTTTTTCACCCATACCTATAAATTTAATTGGTTTTTGTGTTACAGCTCTTATTGAAAGTGCTGCCCCACCTCTTGTATCACCATCTAGTTTTGTAAGAACTACACCGTCTAAGCCTAAAGCTTCATCAAAACTTTGTGATACATTTACTGCATCTTGACCTGTCATAGAGTCAACTACTAATAAAATCTCATGAGGTTTTATTTCTGTTTTAATAGATTTTAATTCATCCATTAAAGTTTCGTCTATATGAAGTCTACCTGCTGTATCTATAATAACTAAGTCATGATTATTTTTTAGTGCATGACTTAACCCTGCCTTTGCTATATTTACTGGGCTTTCTTTGTCACCCATATTAAATACTGGTATATCTAATTTTTCTCCTACAACTTGTAATTGTTTGATTGCTGCAGGTCTATAAACGTCACAAGCTACTAATAAAGGTCTTTTACCTTGTTTTTTGAAGTGATTACCTATTTTACCTGAAGTAGTTGTTTTACCAGCACCTTGAAGACCAACCATCATAATAATTGTAGGTGGTTTCGAAGATATCATTACTTTACTTTGTACATCTCCCATAAGAGCAGTAAGTTCTTCGTTTACTATCTTGATAACGTGTTGAGCTGGAGTTAAACTTGTCATAACTTCTTGTCCAACACATCTTTCTTGAACCTTTTTTATAAAATCTTTAACAACTTTAAAGTTTACGTCTGCTTCTAATAAAGCAAGCTTAACTTCTCTCATTGCATCTTTTACATCTTTTTCTGTAAGTTTTCCTTTTGATTTTAACTTACCAAGTGCACCTTGCAATTTATCTGATAAACCTTCAAATATCATTTTAACAACTCCCTACATATTTGTTCTATTGTTTCTAACTTAGGGATTAAATTAGCACAATCTCTATTTTGCAATAAATCTTGTTTAATGTCAACAATTTTATCTTCAAGTGATTTTAGGATTTTTTCTTGCTCGTTATTTTGCGATACTAAGTGTAGTTTGCTTTCATATTCTCTTAATATCTTTTCTGAACGTTTAAGTGTATCGTAAACTCCTTGTCTAGATACATTAAGATTTTCACTGATCTCACCTAACGAATAATTTTCTTCATAATAAAGTGAAACTATTTCTTTTTGCTTATCAGTTAATAATTCTTTATATTGTTCAAATAATAACCCGATTTCCACCATCTTCTCTATATTCATAACTTCACTTCCCAGTGTATACTGTAAAGGTTAATTACTTTACACATTGTATTTTATATTAAAACTAATTTATTGTCAATATATATTTCGTCTAAATTTTACCCAAATAATGCCTCTGAAAATGCTTTAGCATCAAAGTCTTGTAAATCTTCCATTTTTTCTCCAACACCTATTAATTTAACAGGTACATCTACTTCAGATTTAACAGCTAAAACAACTCCACCTTTTGCAGTACCATCAAGTTTAGTTAAAACAAGTCCTGTTATATCACATACTTGTTTAAAGCTTTTTGCTTGAGATACAGCATTTTGTCCAGTTGTAGCATCTACAACTAGTAATACTTCTTTTTTAGCTTCTGGATATTCTCTATCTACTATTTTAAATACTTTTGATAATTCATTCATTAAGTTAGCCTTATTGTGTAGTCTTCCTGCTGTATCACAGATTAATAAATCAATATCTCTTGCTTTTGCAGCTTTTATTGAGTCAAATATTACAGCTCCTGGATCTGCACCTTCTTGGTGTTTTATTATATCCACATCACTTCTCTTAGCCCATACTTCTAATTGGTCTATGGCAGCAGCTCTAAATGTATCGCCTGCCGCTATTAAAACTTTTTTACCTTCTTTTTTGTATCTGCTAGCTAGTTTTCCTATTGTTGTAGTTTTTCCAACTCCATTAACTCCTACCATTAATATTATTGTTGGTTTATGGCTAACATCTAAAGTTGAATTTTCATTAGTTAATATTTCTTCTATTATTAACCTCAATTCTCCTTTAACATCTTGAGGATCAGTTATTTTTTTAGTTTTTATTGCATCTGTTAGTTTTTCAATTATATTCATTGTTGTATCTACACCAACATCTGCTGTTATTAATATCTCTTCAATTTCTTCTAATAACTCATCATCAACTTTTGTATATGATTTTAAAACTTGGTCTACTCTATCTGTTATACCTTGTTTAGCTTTCGATAAACCTTGTTTTAATCTTTCAAATAAACTTGTTTTTGGTTCTTCAGCTTTCTCTTCAACAATTTCTTCTTTTTCTTCTACTACTTCAACTTGAGGTTTCTCTACAACTTGAATATCTTCCTCTATTGATGTATCTAAAGAAACTTCTTCTATAGCTTCAACTATTTCATCTTTTACTTCTTCTTTTTCTTCTACTACTATTTCTTCTTCACTTACAGCTGCTTCTTGAACTTCTTCTTGTATTTCTTCTTTTTTGTTCTTTTTGAAAAACTTTTTAAACACTCTGCTTCCTCCTAAGTATACTTTACTTTTCTTATTAAATAATATCAGTCATTTCTTCTGCTTCATTTAAGCTTAAAGCTATGACTTTTGAAATAGCTCTTTGTTCCATAGTTACACCATAAATATAGTCTGCTGCTTCCATTGTACCTCTTCTGTGGGTTACAGCAATAAATTGAGTTCTAGATGTTAATTCTTTTAAGAATGTTCCAAATCTAGCTATATTGCTATCATCTAGTGGAGCTTCTATCTCATCTAGTATACAAAACGGTGTTGGTTTTGCTAGTAAAATGGAGAATAGTATACTAATTGCTGTTAATGCCTTTTCTCCTCCTGATAATAAACTTAAATTTTTCATCTTTTTACCTGGTGGTTTTGCAGTAATTTCTATATCACTTTCTAAGATGTTTTCTTCATCTAAAATAGTTAGATTCCCTTCTCCTCCACCAAATAGTCTATTATATACATATTTAAAGTTTTCATTTATCTTATCAAATTCTTCTTTAAATTGTACTTTCATATGTTCTTCCAACTCTACTATTATTTCTTCTATAGCTTCAATAGATTTTTGTAAGTCTTCTTTTTGCTCGCTATAGAAATCATATCTTTCTTTTGTTTCTTTGTACTCTTCTATGGAATCCACATTTACATTACCTAAAGATCTAATATCTTTTTTAATAGAATCTAATATTTTTTTATTTATTTCTATTTCATCATCTCTAAGCTCTACTGCTTGTAAGTATGTTAGATTATAGTCTTCAAATAATTTAAAGTTATTAGTCTCCTTATTTGACTCTAATTTTTCAATTTTAGATTCAACTTTAAATATGGCTTCTTTTAACTCCATAAATTGTTTATCAATATTTTTAAGTTTTATATTATTATCATCTAGATTTTGTTTTAAATTTTCCCTAGCTATTTTTTTATTCTCTAATCCTTTGTTATTTTCATTTAATTGATTTTTTAAATTTTCCTTTTCTCTATCTTCTAGGATTATTTTTTTATCAATATCTTTTATTTCATTTTCTTCTTCATTATTTTCTTTCTCAATTAAAAGCTTTTTGCTGTGAAGTTGATTTAAATATTCTTTTATCCTTTCCATATCTGCATTAAAGGACTTAAGTATTTCTTTGTATTTTGTAAGTTGAAGATTTATATTGTCAAATTTACTTTTTTCCGTTTCGTAAATTTCACTTTCTTTATTAAGTTCTTCATTTAAGACTTCTATATTCTCTTTATTGCTTTTATGCTTGTCATCAATATCTTTTATTTGAGATTCTAACACTTCTTTCTTTTGAAGAGTATAGCTTAAGTTTGATCCTAGATTTTGTTTTTCATTTTCCAACTTTTTCATACTAGATAAGAAGTTATTTATTTCTTCTTCGTATCTTGAATAAGATGAATTACTAAATATTAATTCTTTATCTAGGTTTTTCATTTCTTCTTCATAAGATTGAATATTGTCTTTACAGCTTATTATGTCTTTTTCTATAGATACTAGTTTTTCTTGTATAGATGCATTTTCTTCCCTTGTAGTTTTTATTTTCTCATTAAACTCATTTATAAGTCTTTTTCTTGATAAAATATTTCCACTTGTTTTTAGAGAACCTCCTGTTAAAGAACCTCCTGGATTTAATATTTCACCTTCCAGTGTTACTACCTTATATTTATGTCCAGTTTCTCTAGCAAATTTAATTCCTTCATCTATATTGTCTATTACTATGGTTCTTCCTAGTATATTCTCTAGTATATCCCTATATTTATCATCATAGGATATTAAATCACTGGCAATTCCAATAAAATTAGTTCTAGTTTGAATATTGTTAATCTTTTTAGATTTGATTATATTCATAGGTAAAAAAGTTACCCTACCAATTTTATTTTGTTTTAAATAATTTATGGCTGCTTTTGCACTATTTTCATCAGCTGTTATTATATTTTGCATATAAGCACCAAGTGCTGCTTCAATAGCTTTTTCATACTTTTGTGGAACAGTTACCACTTGTCCTAAAGCTCCATATATTCCATTAAGATTTTTATTTTTCAGAACCTCTTTAACTCCTCTGTTAAATCCTTCATAATGATTTTCCATATCGATATAAACATTTAATTTAGAGCTATATTCTTTTAGAGCGTAGTTATTATTTTGCATCTTAGTATTTAAGCTTTGATTATCTTCTTTTAATTTTCTAAGATTTTCATAATAATTATTTACTTTATTTTTTAAATCCTCAATTTTTTCTTTTTTATTATTTATTTCATTTTGGATTTTTTTTAAAAGTTCTTCCTTAGATTTTAATTTTTCATTTATTTCACTAATTTCTACGTCTATATTTTCATTTCTTTGATTAATGTTATCTTTATTGGCATTTAAAGTTGATAATTTATTACTTACATCTTGTTTTTCATTAAGTAATTTAATTATTTCATCTTTTAAATTGTCAATTCTATCATTCAACTCTTCAATTTTATTCTTATTGGTTTCATTCTTTTCCATAAAAATATTAAGCTGATTTTTGAATTCATTTATTGATTTTTCTTTTTCTTCTTTTTCATTATTTATTTTTTCTAAGTTTTCTTTATTATCTTTTAAGGATTTATTTATATTTTCTAGCTCCTCAGTATTTCTTTTTATTTTAGTAGAGCTATTATCTTTTCTTTGATTTAATAAATTAATCTCATAATCTTTTTTATCTATTACAGATTTAATAGAGTTTATATATTCTGTAGCCTTTTCTATGGATTTATCTATTTCTTCTATTTGAATACTAACCTCTCTTGAGTTTTCTTCAAATAGTATTTTTTCTTTATCAATCTGTTCTAATTCTTCACCTAAAACTTCATATTGACTATTTATTTCTTTTAATTGTTGTTCTATTCTTTGTATTTCCCTTATATAATTGTTTACTTCTAATTTTTTTAACGTTTCACTAAGGTCTAAGTATTTCCTTGCTTTAACTTGTTGATTATAAAGTGGTTTAATTTGATTTTCTATTTCCACATATATATCATTAATTCTGTCTAGATTTTCCTTAGTATTTCTTAAGTTTCTCTCTGACTCTGTCTTTTTATATCTATACTTAGATATTCCACAAGCCTCATCGAAAACTTTTCTTCTATTTATTGGGTTATTGCTTAAGATTTCATCAACTTTACCCTGTTCTATAATGGAATATCCATCTTTACCAATTCCTGTATCTAGAAGAATCTCTTTTATATCTTTTAATCTACAGTTTTTATTATTTAAATAGAATTGACTTTCGCCATTTCTATAAGCCCTTCTCTTTATGGTAACTTCACTATAATCTATATTTAACTTTCCATCCGAATTGTCTATTGTAAGAGCTACCTCACAGAAATTCATAGGCTTTTGGTTATCAGATCCAGCAAATATAACGTCTTCAAGTTTGTCTCCTCTAAGACTTTTTATACTTTGTTCTCCAAGAACCCATCTAACAGCATCAGATACGTTACTTTTACCACTTCCGTTTGGTCCAACTATTGCCGTTACACCTTCTTTGAAGATTATATCTGTTTTGTTTGGGAAGGATTTAAATCCTTTTAACTCTAATCTCTTTAAATACAATGCTTACATTCTCCCTTCCTTACAAAAATTCACTGCGTTCATATCGCCAATGATATGCCTTTGTTACCACTTCAGGCAACTCCATTGCTTAAAATTCACTGCGTTCATAGCGCCAACGATATATTTTTGCTACAAGTTATAAATATTATAAAGTTCTTTGTACATATCCCCTGCTTTAATATTTACTTCCTTATTATCATCTAATATTATTATAAATTCATTTTCGTCTATATTTTCTGGTTTTGTCTTCATATTAATATTAAGTTCATTTTTGAAGAATAATTTATTCCTTTTCTTATTACCAACTACTTTTGATATATTTTTATTGTTTGTTTTTATTTCTAAGTTGCTTACAGTCTTATTTTGTATAACAAGATAATGTAAGTAGTCTTTGAACATTTCCCCTTCAACTAATTCTCTAAAAGCTGGATGATAAGGTCCGTCTACTATTCCTTTTCCAAGCTGTATATCTTCTGTTGCTTGAAGCCCAACTCTTATAACATTTATGTTGTTAACATAAAATAAAACTAAAAGCTTTTTAACAATTGAAATACATTCTTCTAAAGTAAAAGGCTTGTAATCCCCTCCATTTAATAATGTTTCAAGTCCTGTATCCTTTACTACTAATGTTGGATAAATTCTTACACAAAATGGATTTAGTTCTATGAATTTCCTTGCAGTTTCAATACATTTTTCTTCTGTATCTGATGGTAGTCCAACCATCATTTGAAGTCCTAAGTTTATACTAGACTCTTTAATTAAATGTGAACTTTTTACTACACTTTCAATATCATGTCCTCTAGCGCTATCATGAAGTACTTTTGCATCCATTGATTGTACTCCAAGCTCTATTATTGTTGTTTTATATTCTTTTAATCTATTTAATATATCTAAGCTAATACAATCTGGTCTTGTTGACATTCTTATATCTGATACTAAACCCTTGTCTACATATTCTTTAGCCACTGATAATAACTCATTTTGCGTTTTTTCATCTATTGCTGTAAAGCTACCACCAAAAAATGCAATTTCCACACTGGCATCCTTCGGAATAGTAGGTAAATATTCTTCTATAATATTTCTTGCTTCTTCACTAGTAACTTCTGTGCTAACTCCTGTTATTTTCTTTTGATTGCAAAATATACAATCATGAGGACAACCTCTATGTGGCACGAATATGGGTATTATTCTCTTTTTCATTTTATCAACCTCTTAAGTTAAATTTTTTGTGATTTAAGAGCAGATTTTGCAGCAACTTGTTCTGCATCTTTTTTACTTTTTCCTTCTCCCACACCTAATACTTCATCATTGATTCCAACTTCCATAACAAACCTCTTATTATGGTCTGGCCCTTTTTCTTCAACTAAATTATACCATATATGTTGTTCACCTTTGCTTTGTAAAACTTCTTGAAGATATGTTTTATAATCTCTAAAAATTTTACCTTCAATAGAATTTTCTATTATTTCTTCCATAAATTCAAATATAAATTTACTTGCTTCTTCTAATCCACCATCTAAGTAAATAGCTGCAATCACTGCTTCTAAAGCGTCTGCTAAAATTGATATTCTGTCTCTTCCGCCAGTAGCTTCTTCACCTTTTCCAAGTAATAGGTACTCTCCTAAATGAATTTGTCCTGCTACTTCACTAAGTGACTCTTCACATACAATATTTGCTCTTAGTTTTGTAAGTTCACCTTCTGGAAGATTCTTTTCTTTTTTAAATAAATAATCACTTATTACTATACTTAAAACTGAATCTCCAAGAAATTCTAATCTTTCATTGAATTTATAATTTTTATTTTCATTTGAATATGAACTATGAGTTAATGCTTCTAAAATATAGCTTTTGTCCTCAAATATATAATTAATTGTTTCTTCAAACTTACTAATGTTATAAATTGCTTTTTTATTAACGTTCATTGTTCCTCCTTAAATAATTATATCATTTTATAGTGTACTATTTTCAATAAAATAATGCAAAAAACCTATGGAGCAGAAAGCTTCATAGGCAAAATATTTTAGTAATTTTCTGTTCTATTTCTCTTCGTGATCTTCGCAGCTGCAACCACATCCACAACAATCTTCATCTTCTTCTGATGATAATATTATTGCTTGGCAGTTAGGGCAAATAACATCTACTGAATCATCAAATAATAGTTCTTCGTCTATGTCAACTAAATCGCCACAATTTGGGCATTCCATTTCTATGTAACTTAATTCATCTTCTTCATCATAATCTTCATCATCGTAGTCATCATAATCTTCATCAAAGTCATCATCGTCTTCTTCATATAATATGTCTTCTACGTCTGATAAATCTTCGTCAACACTTTCCACATATTCCACTAACTCATCATAATCTTCTTGCATATCATCTAATGTGTCAGCTAAGTTTTCAAGTACATCTATTATCTTGCATATCATTTTGCCTTCTTTAGTTTCGCTTTCTATTTCTAAACCTTCTGCCAAACCTCTTAAATATGCTACTTCTTCGCCTAGATACTTCATACGTTAATACCTCACTTTCATTTTATTTATAAACTAAAAGCTCATATATCATTATTATTGAGATATATAAGCTTTTTATACATTAAAATATTAAACTCTTGATAAATATTCACCAGTTCTAGTGTCTATTTTTATTTTGTCACCTTCATTTATAAATAAAGGTACTTGAACTACCGCACCTGTTTCAACTGTAGCTGATTTAGTTACGTTTGAAGCAGTATCTCCCTTTATTCCTGGCTCAGTTTCAGTTACTGTTAATTCTGCAAAGTTTGGAGCTTCTACTTGGAATGGTTGTCCTTGGTAGAATCTTATAGTTGCTACTTCGTTTTCTTTTAAGAATTTTATAGCATCTTCAACTTGCTCATAGTTTAACGGTATTTGATCATAAGTTACTTCGTCCATGAAGTAGTATAATTCACCATCATCATATAAGTATTGCATTTGCTTAGTCTCTATTAATGCTTTTGGGAATTTATCACTTGGGTTGAAAGCTTCTTCTCTTATAGCTCCTGTTTTTAAGTTTTTGTATTTTGTTCTCACGAAAGCTGCACCTTTTCCTGGTTTAACGTGTTGGAAATCAACTATTAAACAAGGTTGTCCATCTTTTTCGAAAGTTACACCTTTTCTAAAATCTCCTGCTGTTACCATATCTGTTCCTCCATCTAAAAAATTTGTCATCATATATGTCTTGATGATATCTATTAACTTGATCCCAATACATATCATCATATGAATTTAAATTTTTAATATCCAATAAACTTATTAAGTAAATTGCATATTTTTACAAAATAATTTTTTCTCTTAATATAATATCATACATTAAGTTATTTAAACAAGTTTTTAACTAACTACTTTATTATATTTTTATAATTTATCTATTTTTTATACTAAATCACTAATTTTAAATAATGTTACTTTAGTAAAAATTTAATAAAAGCCTTTATTTACTTATGAAATTGTGTTTTTAGTGACTTATAAATCATAGTTTATTTATTATTTCTTCACAAATTTTTTCTATACTTTTATTATCTGTATTTATAATTATATCTGCCGCCTGTAAATATCTTTCTTCTCTTTTCTTCATTAAGGTTGATATATATTCTTTATTCATATTATTATTTAAAATTGGTCTATCTTTGCAAGACTTTACTCTTTTGTATATGGTATTAGAACTTGCTGTAAGTAATATTACTCTTCCCATTGTTTTCATCAATTTAATATTGTCTTCCTTTATTACTATTCCTCCTCCACAAGAAATAATAGTATTTTCCTTCTTTGATAATTCTAGCAAAGTGTCTTTTTCACATTTTCTAAAATACTCTTCTCCATTGATAGAGAAAATTTCATCAATAGTCGCATTTTCTTTTCTTTCAATATATTGATCAGTATCGATGCTTTTCATTTTTAATACTTCACTTAGCTTTTTTGATACAGAGCTTTTACCAGTTCCCATAAAACCAACTAATATAATATTATTTTTTTGTAAATTAATCTCTTCCTTATAATATTTATTGATTATTTCCAGAGAAATATCTAAATCTTCAACACCTATTTGTCCTGGTGCAGAAGCTTTTGATCCAGAAGCAAATGTTAAGCAAGATCCAAATATTTGTCCACTCATACGGCTTATTATACCCTTAGTTCCCATAGAAATAGTTATTATTGGAGTTTCATTATATTTTTCTTTCATTATATTAGTAACTTCTAATAATTTAATTACATCTATATAATCATTGGGCATAACTGCCAATTTAGGAATATCTCCCTTTAATTTTTGCATTCTTATTAAATCTTCAATCATTTCATTTTTAGAAGGTGTCTTCTCAAAATCATGTTTAGAAATAATTACTTTAATATCATTATTATGAGCTATTTCAACCAACTGTTTTGCTTTTTCATCTCCAACTCTAAGCTCCACATCAATAATATCTGTAAGCTTTTTTTTACATATGTTTTTATATAAGTCCATATACTCATTTTCACTTATATTTATTTCTCCACCTTCTTCTTTACTTCTAATAGTAAAAATCAAAGGCTTATTATTCAAAATTTTTTTTATTTTATCTAACAAATTACATACTTTTGTAATATCTTTAATATATTCATAAAAATCACATCTTAATTCTACAATATCTACATTCATTGAAGATATTTTTTCACATTCTTTTATTATTTCTGTTTCACTTTTTCCCACTACAGATGTACAAATTTTAGGTTTGCCACAACCTAGTTCTATATTTTTAACTATTACACAATTCATATTATTCTCCATAAGTTCTGTTTTTAAATCACATATATTTTTATATTTTAGTTTAATTAGATTGTATACTATTATTCTACTATTTGAACACAATAAAACGAAATAAAATTTTTTTAACATAAAAAAATATAAGTAAATTATTGTAAAATAACATAATATATTGTAATTTATAGTTATAGATATGAATGCCATATCTATAATTTGTTTTTGTTATGTGTTGTTTAAAAAATGTTTATTTATGTGTGTATGTAAACGGAAAAAGGAGTTGTCTCAAAATGATTTTTAAATTATTAAAGAGATGGCTCTTTTTTACATTTTTCACAGTAAATAGTGCACAGAATTTGCTCTTAAAATAAATGTAATTATGCATTCTCCTAAATATTCATTAGTTAAAATAAAAAGAAACCCAAGTATAATTCTTAGGTTTATATATATAAAGTTAATTAATAACTCATTATATTTGTCTTGCCACGTCTACTGCCTCCTTAACACAATTCAATGCTCTTCTAGCTTTAATTGCATCTCCTATTATATGATAAGGTATATTATTTTCATCGCAATATTGTGATATTTCCTTATGATTGCGAGCTTTTGAACCTATTGACACAACTATATAATCACAATGTATTTCTTCTAAAACTCCTTGTTTATCAATAGCCACTGAATTCTCTTTTATTTCTACACATTTAGCATTAGTTATAGTAGTTATTCCTTCTTCATATAAATTCTCCATTACACAAATTTTACGAAGTTGCCCCAAATCTTTGGCTACTTCATTTAACATTTCAACAACAGTAATCTTTCTAACTTTACCTGAAAGATACTCAGCAACTTCAAGGCCTACTAATCCACCACCTACTACCACTATATTTCCTTCTAATTTAACTTTTCCAGCTAATACATCATGAGAATTTGTAACATTAGCAAAATCGGAACCAGGTATATTAAGTTTTATTGGAGAAGAGCCTACTGCTACTATAACTTCATCTGGATTTATACTTTTAATTACCTCAGGTGTTACCTTTGTAGATAGTCTAATTTCAATACCTGCTTTCTCACATTCTTCGCCCATATGAATCGCTGCCAATTTCATTTCTTCCTTCCTTGGTGCTGCTCCAGCTAATAGAAATTGACCTCCTAATGAATCGCTAGCTTCACATATTACGGGAATATGTCCTCTTTCTTTTAGAGTAGTTGCAGCCTGTAGCCCTGAAACTCCTCCTCCAATAATTAGTACATTTTTAGATTTTTCAGCTTTTATCAATTCATATTCTTTCTCTCTTCCTAAAGCTGGATTTCTTAAGCAAGTTATAAAAGGAACATCTTTGGAGTTAAAACCATCAAAACATCCTTGGTTACATCCAACACAACGTATAATTCTATCAGCTTTTCCTCTCATAGCTTTATTGCAAAACTCTGGATCTGCAAGTTGCCCTCTTCCTATAACAACCATATCTGCTTTGCAGTCCTTAATAATTTTATCAGCTTGCTCTGGATCATTTATTCTACCTACAGCAACTGTGACTAAACCAGTTTCATTCTTTATTCTTGTTGCATTATCAACATTAAACCCTCTTGGTAAATCTACTGGTGGTACTTCATATTTAATAGCTGCACTTGAAAAGTTTCCTCTTGAAACATCAACCACATCTACTCCTGCATTCTTAGCTAATTTACAAAATTCAATTACTTCTTCAATAGTTAAACCATCTTCAACATAATCATCAAATGCATCTATTCTCATAAATAGTGGCATATCTTCTGGTATATTATTACGTATAGCTTCTATACATTCCAATAAAAATCTTGAACGATTTTCAAAAGACCCACCATACTCATCTGTTCTCTTATTAAATGCCTTGCTTAGGAAAGAATGCGGAGTATAGTTGTGTCCTGCATGGAACTCAACCGTATCAAACCCTGCTTCAACTGCACGTTTTGCTGCTGTTCCAAAAGATTCAACAGCTTCTTTAATTATTTCAATACTAGCTCCTGATATTACATAATTAGGAGAGGCTTGAAAATCAGTAGGCAATACAACCATTGCACTTGGATCACCAAATAATACCGCTGATCCTCCTAACCATAATTGGGCACCAATTAACCCACCTTCATTATGAATTGCATCAACTAATTTCTTCATTCCTGGAATGTATTTATCATCAGATAAAGCCAAAAAATTCTTTGGTGATGATTTACTGTATACAGAACATACTTCTGTAAAGTTTAAACCATTTCCACCTTTAGCTCTGGCTACATGATAATCAATCAGTTGATCAGTTACATAGCTATCTCCATTAAGCATTTTTGTCCCCATAGCAGGAAATATAACCCTATTTTTTATCTCCAATCCCCTTATTTTTATAGAATTAAATAAATGATTATAATACATAATATCCCCCTTAAAATTTATTTTTTATCAAATTAATATTCTTGTTTTACTTTATTATATTCCATCATTATATTTTAATCAATATGTTTAAAACAAAATGTTTTAATTTCATAAAAAAAGAATATATTTGCATTTTCAAATATATTCTGGCTCACTTAACTGTTTTTTAGCATATTTAATATATATCTTATATACTCTATTCTTTTTTCTTTATCATTAATCAATTCATTTTTAAAGTCCTCTGTATTAAAATCACTGGTAGGATAAATAATTGATGATAAAAATACCATCTTTACATATGTAAATCTACTTTCAGATGTTGTAATTACTTTTTTTAAAACTCTATCTAACTTTTTATTTAAAGATTCTGTAATATCTATTATCTCCCTTGATATTTCTTCATCTTCATCCGACTTAGCAGCTTCCCTTTGCATTACAAGCACTCCTGGGTATCTTAATGCATATTCTATTATTTCATTAGCACATAGGATTAACTTTTCTTCATCACTAAGCTCTTCATTATCAAGCTTGGAATATGCTAAAATTGTGTTCTGAATATAAAATTTTTGAACATTTTTTATCATTTCATCTTTACTTCTAAAATAATAATTTATTGCACTTACATTTACTTCTGCTTCCTTTGCTATTGTCCTAATAGGAACATTTAATGAACCATTTTTTCCAAAAAGGTATAGTGCCCTATCTAAAATTTTTTCTTCTATATTTTTAAGCTCTCTCACTTTTTCACCTCATCTAAAAATTTTAATTTATACTTTTTAAGTTTGTAACTACATTGTATTTTCAATCAAACTATTTGTATTTATAGCTTTATACTATATTAACATTTACAAATAATATTATATCATAAGACTATTTATGAAAATTACTTTTCTATATACTAACATCAATTCATTGTTGTCAAAGCAATAATAACTATATAATATACACTAAAATATCATCATATAAACTATCACCGTACTTTGCAATTGTTTTATCACATAAAAATAGAACGATTAATATCGTCCTATTTTCATTCAAAAGTTTTTTATATAAGATTTAAAATCTGTTTCATATTTTTCATCATTTTTACTTAAATTAAGTTTAACAGATACCTTGTTATTTTCTATCATAACAGATATAAAATCAACATAGTCACCTATTTCATAACCTCCAGTTTCACTATTTCCACTAGTATTTAATGTATTTATAAACAGTTTTTTATTGCTCTTATAACTTACTTCCTTATCTTTCATATTTCTATATTGATTTTTATATTTACACTTTATTGAATTAATTTTTATATAAGATGAAGTATCTCCTTTTATGATTTTTCCATTCAAATCACGTATACTTATAACTCCATCGCTATTTTCTATAACTTTATTAATTTGGTAACACATTTCTTCACCTTGTTCATATAATTCAACATTGTCTTCAATAGTTTTTTTATATTTATTACTAAAGAATAAAAAGGAATATAAGCTTAAGGAAATAGTTACTATAATAAATAGGGATATTATACTTTCTAAAAGCAAGTAACCTTTTCTAATTTTCATATATTCCCTCTTTGTATAGTACCCTTCCGCTTACTGGTACTATTGTAATATATTTATAATTATCACCTTTATTAATACTTATGGTTCCACCGCCATTTTTATATAGACCACTAGTATAAAAAGATACTAATGAATTATTCTGGCCTATTGGAAAATTTAAATTTACATTCTTAGGTAGATGCACTCTTTTATCTTCTTTTTTATTTTTATGTAAAATATAGGACCATTTGCTATCTTCATTTAAAAACCTTATATAAACATTTTGATTGTTTAGCATATTTTCTCTTCTTACATAACGTATATCTGAACATAATTCTCTTGCAAAAAAATCTATTTTATAATTATCACCTTCGTATTTCATAAAACCAATACTGGATAAGATGACTATTATACTTATTGTTGTTATAAGCTCAAGCGTGCTCACATTCCTTCTCGCTTCATATATTATTTCTCCTCGTAATTGTAAAACGTAATTAAATCACCTTCATTTATTTTAGTAAATTTATCCTCAGCATTTTCAATATTAGCTTCTATATTTGAATATTCTTCTTTAATATCTGATTCTTCTAATTTTTTCTCTGCTTTTCCAAACCAAGGATTTTTAATTTTAACGCTTATTAATGCATATTTATCATGATTATTAATTTTACTTTTGGTTGAAATTTTATAATGAATATATTCCTTTGTAGACAAGTTATCATCAAAAGCCATATCTATAGTTCTACTTGTAAGACCTGTATTTTCAATTTTCTTTACTTTATTTATAAATATGGCACTATTATTTTTAGTTAAATAATTATAAAATTCATCTTCTATTTCTGTGTTTTCCACAGTATACTTAACTTCTTTAAGCATATTACTATAAATAAGTTCAATAACTCCAAGATTCTCTTCCTTAAGCTTCTCAGTTTTATATTCTAACTCACTAATTCTGTTATTACTTAAAATCAATCTGGAACAT
Organism: Terrisporobacter glycolicus ATCC 14880 = DSM 1288; assembly: GCF_036812735.1. Classification (NCBI taxonomy): domain Bacteria; kingdom Bacillati; phylum Bacillota; class Clostridia; order Peptostreptococcales; family Peptostreptococcaceae; genus Terrisporobacter; species Terrisporobacter glycolicus. The sequence goes on from NZ_CP117523.1 coordinate 2,881,333, forward strand.
GTAATAGAAATTAAGCTAATTATTGTAAATGTAATAACAGACATAATTAAAATTGAACCTTTACTCTTTCTTTGTAACATAAGTATTAAGTTCCATTTCTCTATTATTATCTGATACTTTAACTCTTAAATCATAACAATTATAATAACTAATTTGAGTAACCAAAGTTTTCACTTTAAAATTGTTAACCATTTGCTCTTTATTATATCCGTCTTTATTAGTACTCTTTTTTATTTTATTTCTTTCATCTTCTATTTTTTCCTTAGCTATATATAGCATCTGTCTATTATGATTATTTTTCTTAAGCAAAATAATATTATTATGCAATGTTGATGTGATTATAAATACTATCATACTAACAATAAATAAGCTTATTACACATTCTAAAGTTGTGAACCCTTTTCTTTTAATCCTCATCATCCTTCCTAAATTTTTACTTTAGTGAATTGAAATATATATTCTTTATTTCTTCAAGATCGTCCTCACTTGCTTTTATATTTTCCCATATTTCATAAGCTAATAATCCTTGATTAATTAACATATTAATGCCATAAACAACATTTAAATTCTTATTCTTCGCCCAAGACAATAATGCAGTTTCATGAGGCTTATATACAATATCACAAACTAGTAAATTTTTAGGTGGATTTATATTAACATCTATTGGACAGTCCTTAGATTCCATTCCTATAGGCGTAGTATTGATTAAAATATCAAAATTTTTCAAATCATTTTCTTCTACTGGATTTGTGTCATAGTCGGCTTTTGACAAGAAATTACTATTAATTAAGTTACAAATATTCTTCGCATTTTCTTCACTTCTATTTCTAATTTCAATATAAGAAACTTCTTTGTTAGCCAATTCTACTGCTATACTTCTACAAGCTCCTCCAGCTCCTAAAATAATTATTTTTTTATTTTTTAAATCATAACCTTCATCTGTTAAAGATTTTATAAATCCTATACCATCTGTGTTATAGCCTACTAACTCATTATTTACATTTTTTATTGTGTTTACAGCTCCTATAAGTAGTGCATTTTTGTCTACTTTATCTAGGTATGAGATTATATCTACTTTATAAGGAATTGTTACATTGCAACCTTTCATATTAAAAGTTTTTATACTTTGTGCTGCACTTTCCAAGTTATTTTTTTCTATTTCAAAACACATATAAATATTATTTTTTTTATATTTTTGTGATAAGAAATTATGTATGCTTGGTGAAAAGCTTTGACTTACTGGTTGTCCAAAAAGACCTATTAATTTTGTATTAGAATTTATATTCATAGTAGCTCCTTTATTATGTTTATTATCATATCTTTAGTAATTTATACTTCTTATTGTAACTATAAATCACATATTTTCTTATATTCATTATAGATAAAGTTTTCATCAATTACTTTAATAGTTTTTTCACCATCGTTAATATTTTTTTCAATATTAAGTTCCATTTCTATTAATATACAATCATCTTTATTAGTTTTCATGTCTACTTTTCCCTTATATTTGTTTACAATTAACTTTGCAATAGACATGCTTAAATTAAGAATTTTTTCTTCATAATTATCAAGATATTGCTCATAGTTATACCTTTTAAAATTTTCTATTGTAATTATTACTTTATCTACTTTAGTTTTTATATTAAAATCAATTGTACTTTTTATCCTAGAATTTTTTACTACCACAGACAATAAGGTAAGAATAGCTTTAGTCATATCATCTGGATCTAATTTCGTATATATTTCTTCTTCATCTGTATCAAATACTATATTAATGCCTTTATACTCAGTATACTTATTTAATTGAGTAACTATATCTTCACACAAAGATACTATATCGTAAATTTCATTGCTTTCATTATGGTTATCTTCTTCTAACTTAGATAGTTCCATAATTTTATTAATTAATGTGATCAAAACTTCCACATGTTTCTTCATAACTAATATAGAATTGGCAAACTCCCCATTAGGCTCTCTTTTTATAACATCTTTACAATTTCTTTCTATAAATTGATTACTACTATGAAGTAAGTTCGCCGGCGTTAATAGTTCATGTGACATATTAATAAAGAAATCGTCCTTATCCTTATTAATAATTTCACTTTCTAAAATTTCTTTTTTCATTGATTCTACTTTAATTTCTTCTGTAATATCTCTAATTATTAATACCATTTTAGTAGATTTATTAATATTAATAAGTACCACACTACTTTCAATATTAATTAATCCTCCGTATCCATCCTTTAGGGTTTTTCTTATATATTTAATATTTTCGTTTATATTACCAGAACTAATTGCTATGTCATTATATATTTCATCCAAGTCCATATTCTCTATATCTTGAATCTTAAATAATTCAAAGAAAGTATCATTTGCATACTCAAACTCTTTACTTTCATAATCTAGTACACATATGGCCTCTGGTATAGTATCTATTAAAGTTTTATATTGATTTGTACTCATTTCTAATTTATTAAGTAACTTTTTATAATTAGAAATATCCTTTATTTCAATTAAGCTAATTTCCTCATTATCCTCAATAAATTTTAACCTGTCTATAAATAACGAAATTTCTTTGCTGTCATCATCAATATAGTTAATTTCACCTTTTGTAGCACTATTTAGAATAATATTTTTAATATCACTATTATCTAAGTCTATATCTAATTTATAATTATTATAAATTATCTCTTTATTTTTCTCTAATATTATAGAGTATGGTATATTTTCAACTATCTTTTTATACTTTACATCATTTTCTTGTATCTTTAATGCCATTTTTTTTTCATATGTTATATCAGATAATATACAAATTACTTTTGAAGATTCATATTCTTCATATAAAGAAATTACACATTCAAAAATCCTACCATCTTTTATTGTTACTTCCGTAATTACACTTTTACTATAATATCTTGCATCTTCTATACTCTTTAAAAATTTTTCTTTTTCTATCATATTGTCATTTAAGAAATCATCTAGTTTTATTGCTGTATTATAGTCTCTATATGAACTAAACATAGTTTTAAAAACAACATCATTATTAATGATGTAATTATCTTCGTCAATTAATAGTGCACTTTTCTTAAACTGTCCTAGAAGAATATGCAAGTTTTTTTCTTTTAAATCATAGTCATCTTGCAGTATTTTATTAACTATTCTATAATTATTTAATCTTTCATCATATAATTTCATATTTATGGCACTTCTATTTAAATTACTTTCTGTTTTAGAATATTTGATGCTAGGCTGTTCAATATAAATTATATATGTTTTAAAGAATATAAGTGAAACAATTAATAAATCTAGAATTATATTGCTATATATAAGCCAGTTAATAATATGACTTTGAAGTACTAACATAAAATTAATAATATAATATAGTGAAATAGTCTGTATCACCTTAGGATATTTACTATAAAACAAGTATATATTTCCTATAATAAGACTTATAATCATAAAATTATTTAAATTATCAAGTATATTATTAAGGCTTAAATAAAATGAAAATATGCAAACCACATAATTTATAAAAAAAATAATTTTTCTATGTAAACTTATCTTTTCGTCATTAGATATAAGATAAAATAATATTAGTACTATTATATCTCCTACTAAAAACATGTAAAATAAATTATAATCATTAGAAATTATAATGTTTGCTGCTATTCTTTTTAAGTAATAGCACACTTTCATTGTTAGAATGGTTCCTATTAATACTAGTTGAATTATATTTTTTTTGCTCTTTCTAGTACCTATACTAGATAAAATAATAAAAAAAACACATAAGAATAAGGAAATCGTTAGTGTATTCAAATTTACAATAAAACCATTCATTTCTCCCCCTCCTATTTTTAAGCCTTAAGCCAGATATATATCAGAAAACTCTAAGTCAATAGATTCTCTATCTATTATAATATTTTCAAGTTTATGCTTATTCTCTTTAGTACTTTCCAAGTAATTACCTTTAAGTATTACTTCAAATTTACTTCCATATCCTATTTTACTGTTAACCTGAATCTTGGCGTGATGAACCAAAGCTAATTTTTTAACAAGATACAAGCCAACCCCTGTTCCTTCTGCTGTTCTAGATAAAGATCTATTAACTTGTTCAAAGTTTTCGAAAATAAAATCAAGCTTATTACTAGGTATTCCACTGCCGTTGTCTTTAATAGCTATTGTTATATCTTTTTTATCTACTTTTAATAATACTTTTATTTTCCCACCTTTTTCTGTAAATTTTATTGCATTAGACAATAAGTTAAGTATAATTTTTTCAATTTTTTCTTTATCCATAAAAATTAGAACTTCTCTTTTATTACTTTCAAATGTTATATCTAAGTTTTTAGGTTTTGTATATTCTCTACATAATTGTACAAGTTCCTCTAGATATTTTACTATATCATAAATTTTATAATCTCTATAATATATACCTGCCTCTATTTTACTTATTTCTTCTATGTTGTTTAACAGTCTCTTTAATCTGTAAGAATTTTGTTTAACTGTTTTAGTGTAGCTTCTTACTCCATCATAATTATATATATCTTTATTATTGTCTAAAAATTTATTGACTTCAAATATAGTGTTTATTGGTTTCTTTATAATAGAGGAAGCCCTTGTTAAAAATTCAGTTTTAAACTTATTTCTTTCTTTTATTATTTGAAGTTTATTATATACACTTTCTAGTTGTTGTTCAATTTCTAAATCTCTTACTATAACAAGTAGATTATCTTGTTTTGGTACTTGCTCTATAGCTATTGATATTTTTTTATTTTTTTCTTGATTCATGTAAAAAGTTTTAAAATTAACTTCTTCATTATTTTCTAAATATGTATCTATTATTTTATTGAAGTTATCTACTCCCATATCTTTTAATAGTCTCATCATGTATTTATTAGTGTATACTTGTTTTTTTGTATATTTATTCACCAATATAATTCCTTCTGGCAAAGTTTGAATTAACCCATAGTAAGTCTCTTTATTTTCATCAAGTTTATTCAATGCAACTTCATGTTCTGTACAATCACTAGCAATACTTAATATCATTTTTTTGCCATTTAATCTAAAAGTTGAGGAAATAAAATCTATAATTTTCCCATTTTCTAATTCAAGTTGGCTTTTTTCTTGCTCTTTAACACCATTTTTCAAAATAAATATATTATGTAAAAACTCATCCTTACTATCTTTGCTTATTCTTTTTTCTATTTTGTCCATAGTCCAAACATTTTTTATAGATGAGTCTAAATCAAAAATATCTAGTCCTATTTTATTAATATAACTAATATTATCTCCATCGTGAATAAGTACACCATCACTTAATATATCCATTAAAGTTTTGTATCTCAATTCACTTTTTTTCAATTTGTCTTCTTCAATAGATATCTCAGTAATATCTTTCAATTCACAAATTATTCTTTCCCCACCTTCAAAATAGTCTTTTACTAAAACTAACTTATATTTTTTATTAACAAATTCTATTTGTAAAAAATTTTCTTTACCAAAATCCATCTTGCTTATTTTAGCAAATATCTTTTTAGGATCTTTATTCAACTCATTACTTATAAAATCATTAAAGTCAAAATTTTTAACATTATAATTATTTTCAATTATGAATTCATCAAAATACTTATTTTTAAAAATACATTTGTAATTAGAGGCATTTAAAATTATTATAGGAATATTAATTACTTCAACAATGCTAGATAACTTATCATTAACAGTTTTAATTTCTTCCCTCATATAGTTTTGAACATAAGTTTCATCTTCTATTTCTTTTATTGTTCTTGAGATATACTGCTTATTCATACGAAATTTATTTTTGTTCAATTCGTTTTCTTTATGTTTTATATATATAACGTTAATACATATAATACTTAAAATGCATAAGTTGATTAATATATCATATATTCCATCCATAATCATCGAACCATAAAGCGCAGTATATACTAGACCAATAGTAAATATTACAGGAATAATATATTTTTTCAAATTACTTTTACTTTTTATTTTTATTTGAAATAATATAAGAAGTTTTAGAAAAATTATTACAAATGATATTTCAGCTATATAGTTCATTATTGGTCTAATATTATATTCTTTTAATTGCATTATTAATAGTTCTAAAAAAAATAATGGCAGTATTAAAAATACACTTTTGTCTTTTGATATTTTATATATAAATATTAACAATAATGGTATAGCAATGTTAGTAATAATTTTTAATAAATACAGTAATTCACCATATTCATTTAGAATCATAAAGTTTCCCCCCTTTATAGTATGACAGCAGTAATAATTTATTTATTTGTAAATTACATACATTTTGATTCATTACTAAAAAACACGATTCTTGAGTATAAACTTCATATTTTTTCTCTTTTTTTATCATATAAGTTATATTATCATAATTATATTAAATATTTTGTCAATTTCTGGATATAAGCAAAAAAGTTATATACGACAAAAAAAGCCTTATTCAAGGCTTTTTTCTGATTTTAATTCTTTTCTCAACTTTTTAAGAGCTTTTTTTTCAATTCTTGATACATAAGAACGTGATATGTTAAGTTTTTGAGATATTTCTCGTTGAGTTTTATATCCCAAAGGTGTAAGTCCATATCTTAATTGAATAATTTCTTTTTCTCGATCTGTGAGAATTTTATCCAACTTTTCATAAAGCTTACTTATTTGTACTTTTAATTCAACCTGGTCTATTACATAATCAGGTTCAGTACCTAATATATCTATTAAGCTAATGGAATTCCCTTCCTTATCTACACCAATAGGGTCTTGAAGAGAAACTTGCACCTTATTCTTTTTATTAGTTCTGATATTCATTAGAATTTCATTTTCTATACATTTGGATGCATAAGTTGCTAGTCTTGTTCCCTTATCTACTTTAAATGTCTCTATGGCCTTAATCAAACCAATGGTCCCTATTGATATAAGATCATCTTGGTCCTCATTAGAGTTATTATATTTTTTTGCTATATGAGCAACTAATCTCATGTTTCTCTCTATTAAAACTTCTTTAGCTTCTTGATTATTTTCGTTTTTTAATAAAGATAAATAATGTATCTCTTCTTCAGGGGTTAATGGTTTTTCGAATGATTTTAGAATAGTCAACAGGCCACCCCCTTTTTTAGGTGTCACTCTAAATTATATGAAAGTGACCTGGTAAAGTTGACTACTCTTCGTTAAATTTATTTTAAATTTTCACAGATTTCTTTGAAAGTTGGAGTTGCTGACTTACTTTCTTTTTCTGTTCCCTCAATTATAATTGTTATGGCATATTTAGGATTTATTTCTGGATAAAAACCTGTTATCCATCCATGTGATATATCCTTTCCATCTAAACTACTTTGAGCCGTACCTGTTTTTACACCACATCCTCCTTGTAAATCTGATAATGCTTTTGCTGTACCAACTTTTGATACTTTCATCATCATGTTTTTAATTCTAGTCATAGTATAAGGAGATATTATTTCTGATTTTTTACTAGATTTATATTCTTTTATCGTGTTTTTATTATTATTTATAATACTATCATATATATATAGTGGCATATATGTTCCATTATTAGCTATCGCTTGAGTAAGTTGGTTAATTTGAAGTGGGGTAAACTCTATATTAGCCTGACCAATTGCTAAATTACTAAGCGCTATATCTTCAGGTATTTTAGAATCTTTTTCTTCATCTATCCCTATATCTACTTTTTCATCTAAATGAAGTGTTTTTATGGCTTCAAATATCTTTTCACTACCTACTCGTTTTGCTATATCATAAAATGCACAGTTACAAGAATTAGCCAATGCATCGCTAACATCTTCTGAACCATGAGCAACATTATTATTGCAATTCAAAACTTTGCCTGAAGTTCCTATTTGTGCACTACCATTACAGTTATATCTGTAATTTTCATCTATTGCATTATTTTCAAGTGCTGCATATAGTACTACTAGCTTAAATACAGACCCTGGAGGATAGGTAACAGCTAGAGCTCTATTTTGTAGCTCACCTTTTGCACTATCACTATAATCAGATATTTCATTTTGATCAAAGTTTGGCCTAGAACACATTGCTAAAATTGCACCTGTTTTAATATCTGATACTATTACTGAACTAGGATTTTCTTCTTTATCCATAATTTTTTCTACTTTTTCTTGTATCTTAGAATCTATGCTTATTTTAAGATGTGAAGAATTTTCTCCACTTGAACTTTCTTCTATGCTTCCCTTTAAGTAATTAAGACCTTTATTATTTACACCTGCTTTAAATACAGATACATAATTTCTATTGCTATCTTTTAGTTCTTCATTCATATATTTTTCTATCCCACTAACTCCATTGTTTTCTGATTTTTTTACATATCCTATTAAATGCGTTAGTAAACTATTATCTGAATATCTAATAGTTTTTTCTTTTACTGAGATATTTTTCTCTTTTAATTCGTCTATTTTACTTTCATCAATATAATCAATATCTATTTCGATAATTTCATTTGATATCTGTTCTTGTACTGCTTTATAAATATCTTCTTCAGTTAATTTTGTTGCTTTTTTTATAAGTGATACATTTTGATAATTACCACTTATTATATCTTTTGGTACAAGCAATACTTTAGTTTTTTTCTTATCTGTAAGAGGCAAATTATTTATATCATAAATTATTCCCCTTCCACTATTTAAATTTATTGTTTCTAAACTTTGGCTCTCTACTTTACTTTCATATTCTTTATTTTTAAATATTGCTAAATTTGATATTTCATAAATTAGATAAACACACAATAATAAAAAAACAATAAAAAAACAATTTATCCTTCTTCTTATTAATTTATTCGATGTATTTTTTTTCTTCCTTGTCATCCAATCACCTCTTATCATTTGTAATTATTTTTGACAACTAAAAGAAAAAAAATACTGTAATGGTAAATTTTATATTTGAAATCATGTTTTATTTTTGAGCACAAAAAAAGCTCCCTATTGGAAGCTTTCATATTTTCTTTCAAAGAATCTGCTTGCTTTTCCTAAAATTTTTGTTAATATTTCTAAATCTTCACCTTTAAACGCCTCTAATATAGCATCTATCATTTCTTTATGGAAGATACTATGGACATTAAATACTTCTTCTCCTTTTTCAGTTAAATTAACAAGTACTACTCTTCTATCTTCTTCAATCCTTTTTCGTTCCACATAACCTTTTTTAATCAGTCTATTTATCGCTGTAGTTAGCGTTCCAACAGTAATTCTCAAATCATGTGCAATTTCTCCCATTGTTCTATTTCCTTCTTTACCTATTGCTTCTATAGTATGTATTTCCGTAATAGATAAATTAGCAAACTCCGTATTTTTCATTGATTTTTCTTCAATATGTAAAATATCATTAAATAATTGAACTAATAATTTATTTAAAATTTCCTCTTTTTTATTTTCCATAATTTTGTACTCTCCGTCCTTTATATTATAAATGTATTATAATAAATTTTTTGACACAATTCAATCTATACTATTTATATTTAACTTTTATAATAATACATTACTATTTTATTGTCTTTTCATACTCTTTATTTATCATACCCATAAATATTATCTAATAATTACAATATTAAAAAATGCACATTTATTTTCATAATTGTGCACTTTAATATTACTATTTTGTATAGTCTATATTTTCTTCTAAATAAAATCCCGTTGTTAAGTATCTATGATCTATGTTTTTTAATTCTTCTAACCAATTTTTATCAAATTGCCAGTTATCCGAATTTTTTATAAATTCATCAATAGCTTTTCTATATACTTTTATTACCTTTTCAGTATACTCATTAGATTTTAGATGTCCTTCTACAGTCAATATAGTAACACCAGATTTAATAAGTTCTGGTATAAACTCAATCATACATAAGTCTTTTGCTGCATAGAAGATCGTACCACCTTCATCTTCATATATTGGACAGTATTGACCTGGTCTTTTTTCTTCAACTAAGTTATAATGTTTTTCCTCATCATATTTTCCAGCATCTTTACTTGTCATATAATTTGATAATAACCTTCTTCCTGAGTATGACATTACCATTGAGCCATGAACAAAAGCTTCTATTTCTAAATCTAATGGTGCATTCTTTCTTATTTCAATTATATCCCTAAGTCCTAATTCTTTAGCAAGCACAACTCTTTTAACACCTAGGTCATAATAAAATCTTACTGTTTCATAGTTGTAAATATTAGCTTGTATTCCCATATGAATTTTCATATTAGGTGTTACTTTTCTAACTATTTCTAAAGTACCTGGCTCACATAATATTAACCCATCTACTTTCATATCCTTTAACTTTAATAAATATTCTTCTAACTTAACAAAATCATTATTATGTGGCAATAAAGATATGGTCACATAAACTTTTTTATTTCTTTCATGAGCAAATTTTATACCTTCCTCTAATTCTTCCATAGAAAATTTATTTGAAATAGTATCCATTCCGAAAGTTTGCCCACCAATATATACACTATCCGCTCCACATTCAAGAGCAACTTTCAATCCTGCCAAATCTTTTGCAAAGGATGATAATTCTAAATTTAACATTATTCTTCAACCCTTTCTGCTTCCTTGTAACTTAGAGCTACTCCATCTCCAATTGGTATTAATGATGTATTTAAGTAGTCACAATTACATATATAGTTTAAATAGTTTCTCATTCTTTTTACAATAGTTTTTTTTCTTCTCATTACAAGAGCATCGTCAGCAATCATACCTTTGTAAAGAATATTATCCGAAATCAAAAGACCACCAACTTTAAGTTTATCTATTACTAAATCATAAAATAATTTATATTGACCTTTAGCCGCATCTAAGAAAATCATATCAAATTCGCCTTCAACATTTTTTAATAATTCTTCAGCATCCCCTTCTAATAAGGTAATATTATTATCAAATCCTGATTTTTCAAAGTTTTTCTTTGCTTGTTCAATCATTTTTTCATTCCTCTCTACTGTTATTATCTTAGCTTCTCCATTTGTAGAAGTTGAAAATAAAATAGATGAGTATCCTATTGCACAGCCTACTTCAAGTATAACCTTTGGCTTTTGAACTTTTAATAAAACTTTCAATAAATCTGATACTTCTTTATGAACAATTGGTACATTATACTCTGCTGCATATTCTTCTAACTCTTTTAATAAACCTTCTTTATCTTTTAGTGTTTCTCTTATATATCTTTCAACTTCATTATTTACAATATTACTCAATTCTTTCACTCCTTAATTTATTACTTAACTTGCTCTCTTCAAATTAATAGGATTATGTCTCGAATTTTCAAGACATAATCCATACAAACTATCAATAATATACTTACCCTATTTATCTGTAGAATAACTATTATTTCTTTCTTCTCTATCTTTTCTGTATTTCTCTACATTTTTTACATGTTCTTCATAGGTTTTACTATAATTATTTCCACCTTCTATAGTTGCCACAAAATATAAATACTCTGTATTGTCTGGATATAAAACTGCTTCTATAGATTTTATACCAGGATTAGCTATAGGTGTAGGTGGTAAACCTGCAACCTTATAGGTATTATATGGAGAATCAATTTTTAAATCATTATAAGTTATACTTTTCTTTCTTTCTTTAAAAATATATTGAATTGTTGCATCAGATTGTAATGGCATGTTTATTTTTATTCTATTATAAAATACACTAGCTATTATTGGTCTATCTTCATCGAGTACTGCTTCTTTTTCTACTATAGATGCCAAGTTAACTACTTCATATAAAGATTTATTAAGTTCCTTTTGTTTTTTTTGTAATTTATCAGTATACTTTGAGTTAAAAGTTTCAAGCATGTGCTCTAAAACTTCTTTTTCACTTTGCTTTTCACTAAAGTAGTAAGTACTTGGATATAAAAAACCTTCTAAAGACTTAATCTTTTCATCATCTAGGAATTTAAATTTCTCCTTAAATTCTTTTGGGTTATTTATAAGCTTTTCATAAACTTTTTTCTCACCCAATTTATTTTTAACAAGAATATCCATAATTTCAAAAGAAGTAGATCCTTCTGGAACTGTTATTTTTATACCATCGTTGTAAATTTTACCTTCAGATAAATCTTCAATTATTTCCTTATTTGAATAAGTTTGATTAAATAAATACTTTCCAGATTTAATCTTTGAAGAATTATTACTTACTTTTACATATAATTTAAATAAAGTTTTATTTTTAATTAAATTGTTTTCTTTTAATATATCCGTAACTTGGCTTAAAGTAGACCCTGTTGGAATATCAATCACAATATCTTCTTTATTCCCCTTATTATATGGACCCATTTGTTGAATAACTACAAAAGTTGTCACAATAATTAAAATTAAAACTGCAATTATAAAAACTACAATTTTTTTACCTTTGTCATTGTTCAGATTCATAAGTTGCTAACTCCTTATCTCTTTTATATCCTTTTTATTATAAATCTAAGGTTAAAATATTTCAATAAAAATGTCGTAAATTAAAAAATTCACTTTGTTTAATTCAACATATTAAAAATTAAAAAAAGCTTAACTTTATTTTTTACAAGTTAAGCTTTTTTAAACATTTAACTAGAATTTACTTATTCCATCTTTTGTCACAACACCATATATTAGTTTTTTAGGTTCTGCTTTTTCTTCACCTATTATATAAGCATTTTTAAACCTTTTCTTAGCATCTTCAAATTTACTTTCTCTATTAAAGTGCATTAAAGCTAAAATATCTCCTTCATTTACAAAGTCTCCAACTTTTTTCTTTAAAATTATACCCGCGCTTAAGTCTAACTCATCTTCTTTTGTTTCTCTTCCTGCACCAAGTATCATGGCACTTACTCCAACAGCTTCTGCTTCTATTTTATCAATGAAACCTGTTTTATCAGATTTTATTTCAATAATATGATTTGCTTTAGGTAATAAAGCGTAATCATCAGCTATGTCAGGATTTCCACCTTGATTAGCAACGAATTCTTTGAATTTTTCTATAGCTAAACCAGATTCCAGAACTTGATTTATTCTTTTTACTCCATCTTCATAATCAGAAGCTACCTTGGATGATACTAACATATATGCACCTAATGTCTTACAAAGTGTCATAAAGTCTTTTGGCCCTCTTCCTTTTAATGCTTCTATAGCTTCTATAACTTCTAAAGAGTTCCCAACAGCACTTCCTAAAGGTTCATCCATATCACTTATTATGGCAATAGTTTCTCTATTCATAGCTGTTCCTATTTCTACCATTTCTTTAGCTAATGCAAAAGAGTCATCTAAAGTTTTCATAAATGCTCCATCTCCAGTTTTAACATCTAAAACTATAGCATCAGCTCCAGAAGCTAGTTTTTTGCACATAATAGATGCAGCTATTAAAGATATATTATCAACTGTTGCTGTAACATCTCTAAGAGCATACATTTTTTTATCAGCAACTGCTATTGATGCTGTTTGTCCACAAACAGCTATTTTTATATCGTTTACTGAGTCTATAAATTTCTTAGGAGTCATTTCTATTGAAAATCCAGGTATAGCTTCTAGCTTATCTAGCGTTCCTCCTGTATGTCCAAGTCCTCTACCTGACATCTTAGCAACTGGAACACCACAAGCTGCCATTAAAGGCGCTAAGGCAATTGTAGTCTTATCTCCTACCCCACCTGTAGAGTGTTTATCAACTTTTACTCCATTTATTGCAGATAAGTCCATTACCTCTCCAGAATTCATCATGGCCTCTGTTAAATAAGCAGTTTCTTGCTTATTCATTTTATTTAAGTATACTGCCATTAAAAGAGCTGATGCTTGATAATCTGGAATTTCTCCTTTTGAATATCTATCTACGAAAAAGTCTATTTCTTCTTTTGTCAATTCTTCTCTATCTCTCTTTTTTCTTATTATATCGTATATTCTCATGATTGCCTCCTAAAAATTCACTTTACTTGTACCAAGATGTTGACGAATAACTTTATGTCGCAAACGATCTTTAAAAACAGATCTGTTCTATTTTAAGATATTGTAAATTTTATTGTAATATTTCATTCTTAAAGCTTTCACCATTAACAGGTAATTTAACATTTAAAATATCTGCTACAGTAGCTCCTATATCTGCAAAACTTTTTCTTATACCTAAATTTACTCCACTTTTAATATTTTTACCATACACAAGTACTGGTATATATTCCCTAGTATGATCAGTTCCTTTGTAAGTAGGATCATTACCATGGTCTGCATTAATTATTAATATATCGTCTTCTTTCATTGATGATATAATTTCAGGTATTCTAGCGTCAAATTCTTCTAGAGCTTCTTTATATCCTAAAGAGTTTCTTCTGTGTCCATATTTTGAATCAAAGTCAACTAAGTTCGTGAAGATTACTCCATTATTTTCTTTTTTAATATAATTTATAGTTTGATCTACGCCATCCATATTATCTTTAGTATGTATAGCTTCAGTTATACCTTGTCCATTAAATATATCTTCTATTTTTCCCACACCTATAACATCTAAGCTTGATTCTTTTAGTGTATCCAATACTGTAGGCTCAAATGGATTTAATGAGTAATCTCTTCTGTTAGAAGTTCTTTCAAAGTGTCCAGCTTTCTTTCCTATATAAGGTCTTGCTATTATTCTAGCTACAGCATTATCACCCATCATTATTTCTCTTGCAATTTCACACATTTTATATAATTCTTCAAGAGGTATTATATCTTCATGAGCTGCTATTTGGAACACACTATCGGCTGAAGTGTAAACTATTACATCTCCTGTTTTCATTTGATGTTCCCCATACTCATCAAGTATAGCTGTTCCAGAAGCCGGTTTATTTCCAACAACTTTTCTTCCTGTTCTTTTTTCAAACTCATCAATTATTTCTTTTGTAAATCCATTTGGAAAAGTTTTAAATGGCTGTTCTACTAAAACTCCGGTCATTTCCCAGTGACCTGTTGTTGTATCTTTTCCACAAGATAGCTCATCGCATTTACCAAAAGAGCCCATTGGATTTACTTCTTTTGGCAAATAGTCTATTCCATCTATATTTCCAAGTCCTAATTTAACCATATTAGGTATTTTTATATCTTTATGATTTTTAACTATATTACCTAAAGTGTTTACTCCTATATCTCCAAACTTCTCTGAATCTTTAAGTGCACCTACTCCAACACTATCTATAACCATCCATATTATTCTACTCATACAAATTTCCTCCTTTATATGTCCTATTTTTTCCTTGGATGCTTGTCCTTAATTTCCTTCCTAACATTATTATCCATTTGGTTTAAATATAGCTGTAAGCTAGATAGGTTTGAATTACCTAATATTCTGCTTACAACAGCTAAATTTGCTCCTCCTTTCAATAAATGTATAGCAAAGGAATGTCTAAGTATACTCGGATTAATATTTTTACTTATATTAGCCATATTAGCATATTTTTTAATAACCTTCCAAAGTCCTTGTCTTGTAAACCTTTGTCCTTGAGCATTAACAAATAGTGCTTCTTCTTCTGTTTTGGCTAAACTAGGTCTTCCTTCTTTTATATACTTTTCTAAATATACTCTAGTTATTTCACAAAGTGGTATTACTCTATGATTTTTACCCGTATTACAGTATAAATAATCAATTTCCAAGTCTACATCTTGTAAATTTAATTCTACAAGCTCTGAAACCCTCATTCCTGTTCCATACAACACTTCAAAAATAGCTTTGTCTCTTATTTTTTTAGGACAGCTTAGATCAGGAAACTTCAAAAGAGCTTCAACTTCTTCTTCTGTTAAAATTTCAATATTTTCTCTTTTTATCTTTGGCTTTTTTATAGTATTAGCTGGATTAGTTTCAGTAATACGATTTAAAAATAAATATTCATGAAAAGACTTAACAGAAGAAGTTACCCTTGACACTGTAGAAACAGAAATATTTTGTTTTTCTAAGTTTACCAAAAAATTAATAATGTCATACTCTGCTATATCTTCAACTTTAATATCCTCAGACTTTAAGTAATCTAGATACTTTTTAATATCCGTATAATATGAACATATGGTATTTTCTGATAACTTTTTTTTGGATTTAATATAGTCAATATACTGTTGTAAAACTTCCATAAATAACTCCTTTTATCTTACTAGGAATTGCAAAATACCAATGCTAATTGCATTTAATAATAATTGAGCTAATACACATATTACTATTATAATAATACCATTTAACAAGTATCTTCTACCTAAAAATAAGATCCCTTCTTTTCTTCCTCGTTTATATTCTTCGTAAATATTTTTAATATAGTAAAAACTCACAGCAATAATTAATATTGCCCCTGGTATTATAATAAAATTTTTTATTACCATAATCAATATCATTTTTATACTTTTTAGTTTAATTAATAAAATTAAACTATTAATAGTATAGCCTATGGATATTCCTTTTAATAAAAAACTTATTATAGCTAAGGGAAAAGTAAATACAAATAATGAAAATAATACTATACTCCCTAAAAAAATAATATTTTCTCTTAAATTAGAAAAAACTACAGCACTTATGTTTATATCACTTCCATGGCTATAGTAGTCATTCAAATTATTTATACTATCTAATACTATGTTTTGTCCATTTGAAAAAATCTTATTTAAATAAGTTCCTATTGTAACAAATATAATAAAGATAATACTTAAATAAATTATTTCTTTACTTATTCTCAAACTATCTCTTTTTCTTAATGTTTTTCTCAAATTTATAACCTCCTCTTATCCTAACATATATTTATGTTGGAAAAGAGGAGGTTATGCTTTATATTAATTCTTTAGTTAATAATATTCCAATAACAGTTTTCGAGTCACAAATTTCATTACTGATAACCATGTTATAGGCTTCATCTTTATCAATTTCATGAACTTCTAAGAATTCATCTTCTTCCAAGTGACTTTCTCCTGGAATTAAATTTTTCGCCAGATAAATAAAGACTAATTGATTAGAAAAACCAGGTGTAGCATAGTACTTATGAATTAATTTTAAACTATCTACACTATATCCTGTTTCTTCTTTTAATTCTCTAATAGCGCAATCTAGAGGATCTTCTCCAATTTCAATTTTACCAGCTGGTAGTTCATATAATTCCTTTTCTACTGCTTTTCTATATTGCTTAACTAATACAATTTTATTATCATCTGTTATGGCAACTATAGCCACAGCACCTTTATGTTCAATTATTTCCCTTTTTTGATATCCCTTGTTAGGCACCTCCACTGTATCAACTCTAAGTTTAATAGTTTTCCCAGTGTAAATTAAATCACTACTTACTGTAGTCTCCTTTGTTATCATCACAAACCTCCATTAAGTAATATGCAACAGTGCTTGCTGCATCAAAAAATTCCTTATCTTGTTCGTAACTTCTGCCCATACTTCTTACTTTAAGGTTAAAATAATCCAAGTCTTCCCTACATTTATTATTATCAAGATAAATAATATTGTGTTTATCGAATAATTTATTGTCTTTTACTTGTTTTTTTATGTGGTCAAATTTTTCTTTATCATAAATAGTTATTGGAATATTTACATTTACATTTACAATTTCTTTAAATATAGTTATTGCATGATGTGATATTCCTCTATGTCTTTCTCTTAAATCAGCAAAACTTATTCTAGGTATAGCTATAGGATTTCCTCCTAGTTTTTTAACTGCATCTAATATAGGTCCCTGTTCTATTCCTGTAAATCCATATTTTGTACCTGTACCTGCTATTCCAGGCCCCATAGATACAAATACTGCATCTGCTTTTATTATTTCTTTTGCTGTAATTAAAGCTGTGTATATGTTTATACATTCATAATCACCACCAAAAGCATTTCCAATAGTAATTGTACTATCAATTAATTTTTTATCTTTCAAATTTTGAACATTTTTACTTAAATAAATTGGAAGAGCTGCTCCATCAGTCATTATATATACCAATTTTTTATTTGGATTATATCTTTTATATGATGCTACAAAAGGAGTTAACATACTATGAAGAGTTCCCACAACAACTGGCATATCATCTAAAGTTTCAAAACTACTTATTATATCATGATATTTATTTTCATGATCTTCTACAGCATCTACTTTAATTTGATAAGGAGTATATCTAAGCTTCATAATATGTCCGTTTGGTGATAAATCAGATTCTTTGTTATTTAGGTTTGCTATAACAAAGTGATATCCGCCTGTACCTAGGCTTAGCTCAACTGCTGTAGTATTAAGTATTACTTCATCACCTAGATTTACCTTTCCAGTTATTTTAGGATAGTTATAAGCTCTTTGTATTTGTCCATTAATATTAACCCTTATATCATCTAGTACTTCACTACTATCAGCTATTTCTTCTACTATTCCTACTTTTTTACTAATCATGAGATTACCTTCCTAATCTATCAATAAAATTTAATAATTTGTTCTTTTCTATAATCTTTGTTAAAGAGAATTTTTCAGTTAATAAATGAATTAATACTAAAAATACTAACCATCCTATTCTTACATTTAAAGTGTATCCAAAAGCCATAAGAATACCTATTGATATCCCAAGCGCATTTGAACCTGTATCTCCCATCATAGCCTTTGCTTTTAAGTCAAAATTAAAATATGCTAATACATTGGGAAGTATAAGTAATGGGAGTATTTTTATATATCCAGTTAAAGTTATAAATATGGTAATCATAATTACTAGATATACTTTTATAGCTCTACCTGGTCTTAAATCAAATAAATTCATTAGATTTGTAGATAGGGCAATTATTAAA
This sequence comes from Terrisporobacter glycolicus ATCC 14880 = DSM 1288, assembly GCF_036812735.1. Lineage (NCBI taxonomy): Bacteria > Bacillati > Bacillota > Clostridia > Peptostreptococcales > Peptostreptococcaceae > Terrisporobacter > Terrisporobacter glycolicus. Next base: position 2,900,095 of record NZ_CP117523.1, read on the forward strand.
GTATTTATTATAATATCAGTAATATTTTTAGATATTGATACTGATATTACAAGTCCAACAAAGCCACCAAATAGGGCTTTAAATCCTCCTGTTGTAAGTTTTCCTTTAAAAAGGCTTTTAAAATGTCCTTTTAAACCACTTACATCTCTGTTTCCTATTGTATCGTCTATTATACCTGCAAAGAACATAGCCATCATTCCAAATATAAATAAAAATAGACATAACATACTTATAGCATCTATAGTAAAGAATGCCACTATTATTCCATTTATTATTATCATTGGAAGAAATACTATTCCCATACTTACAGGTATCATTTCTCCTTTGTAATTCGGTCTTATACAATTACTATCGATAAGTAAGTTTTTGAATAAAGGTATCATTAGGTATGTCCCTATTAAACCTAATAAAAATACTATCCCTCTAAATACATATGAATACAATAGATTACCTCCATTCTTTTTTCTTTTCTCTTAGTACTTTCTTAATGTGATAATATTGTTTACCTCTATGAATAAAGCCTTTTAAATCTCTTCCTGTTTCACTGTGAGTCATATTAACTAGTACTTCTTTTATTATATACCCATATTTTAATATGTCTATGGTCATTCCAACTTCCACACCATATCCAAATGGAATTTCATCAAATTTTTCTAATACTTCTTTTTTAAATAATCTTTGACCTGATAAAGTTGCATCTAATTCTACTCCTGTCATTTCAAGAACTGATTCCTTTGCAAGACCCTTAACAAATCCAAGCCCTCCTTTTTTCTTTGCAGGAGGAAATTTTGCTATTATAACATCTGCTTCATCATTCAATATTGGTGTTATTAACTTTGCAACTTCTTTTGATGAACTTCCAAGGTCTGCATCTAAAAATCCTATGATATCTGCTTTTATCATAGCAACCTTTAAACCATTGTTTAAAGCATAACCTTTACCTCTATTTTGATCTTGAGTTATAATAGTTATTTTATCACTTTTTACTTCTTTAGCTACTTTAGATGTATTATCACTAGAACCATCATCTACAACTATTATCTCACTTATTTCTTTAATGTCCTTTATATTTTCTAGTGTATCCTTAATTTTATCTTCTTCGTTATATGCTGGTATTATTATACTTAAATAAGGATTCATTTTCTTATTCTCCTTTAATTATTAGTTATTTTTCGTAAGCAATTAATTCTTTTGCTACATCAGAGTTTCCATAATGACCAACTGTATTTTGATTTTTTAATAATGTAGTTAAAGAAATTTTTCCCATACCTTCATTTATATTATCTATTGTTGATATATTGTTTTCTGAATATAATTTTAAATTTTCGTGATTGCTATCACTTTGAGAAACAGCCACTGAATATTTATTTTCTTCTTTTAATCCATCTAAAATTAACTTTTCTTTTGCATTAAATTTTTCTTTTGCATCTTTTCCTGTTAATTCTCCAAGTAATACTACTGAATCATAATCTTGATATTTCTTCTCATCTATATTGTTTATTTTTATTACACCTAAATCTTGTAAGGCATATAATTGATCATATCCTTTTGTACTACCTAAAGAACTTATTATGTAGTTTATCACATCTTGTGATGATTTAAATGTTTTATTTAAGTCTTTTGATAAAGCAGTTAACTTTTCTTCATCACTTATGTTATCTTTTACAACTATATTAAAAGATGCTGTTCCATTTGCATTTGTTATTAATTTCTCTACATCTTCACTATAGTCATTATTTTCATTCGTTAGTATTATTCCAGTATTTTTATCTGTTAATACATCTTTAGTTAATACATTAATATTTTTATCAATGTATTCTCTTGCCACTTCTATATCTCCATTTAAAGATTCAATCTCAGATTGTAAATTTTTATTTTTTTCTTTTAAGTCATCAAACTCTGCATTAAAACTTTCAAGTACTTCGCTTTGCTGTTTACTTAAAGCTTGATCGTAGTTTAAGTTAAAACCAACTAGTATTCCTACGCCTAAAGCTATAAATATAGCACCAATTGTAACTATATAGTACTTCATATTTATATTCATATTAATCCTCCTAATTTATATATTACAAATTTAATAGTAATTTTAATTTTAATTGTATTATTCTTATAAATTGCTGTGTTGTTGGTGATAAATAAGCAAGTATTAATACTGGGAATAATGCTGCTATTATCATAGCCCAAATATATTTTATTTTTAATTTACTTTTATATAGTAAATTAACACCCTTAGCATCTATTAGTTTAGATCCTATTTTTAATCTTACAAGGAATGTACTAGCCATACCCTTTCTTCCTTTTTCCAAGAAATCTATCATATTGGAATGTGTTCCAACTGCAACAATCAACTCAGCTCCATATTCATAAGCTGTAAGCATTGCTATATCTTCACTTGTTCCTGGTGCTGGGAATACTATTGCATCAAGACCTAAGTCTTGTATTCTTTTGAGACCTGGTGCTCTTCCATCCACATAAGCATGTACTACTATTTCACCAGCTTTTTTTAGTGTTTCATCACTAACACTGTCCATATCTCCAACTATAACATCTGGAACATATCCAAATTCTACTAAAGCATCTGCACCACCATCTACTCCTACAAGCACTGGTTTTACTTCTTCTATGTAAGAAATTATTGTACTTAAGTCTTCTTTATAATCTTGCCCTCTAACTACAACTAATACGTGTCTATCCTTGTATTTTGTTTTTACTTTAGGGATTTCTACTTCTCCTAAGATGAAGCCTTTTTCCTTTTTTGCATATTCTATAGTATTATCTATGAATCTATCTAATTCTACAGACATATTATCATAAGCTTCTTTTATTTTTATAGATACCTTTCCTTTGTCTAATACACTACCTTCTCCCAAAAGTTGTCCATCTCTATAGATTTGCCCATTGTTTACTTCTATTATTTGCCCTTCTTTTAATTCATCAAATAATTCTTGTCCAACATTATCTATAATTAAAATATTTTTATCTGTTAATATTCCTGGCCCTTTATTTGGATATTTCCCACTTATAGATTCAGCTGCGTTAATTACTAATTTGACTTTACCTTCTACAAGAGAATTCGCCGCTACTTCATCTATATCCATATGATTAATAACTGCTATTTCTCCCCCTGTAAGTCTCTTCGCAAGCCTTTTTGTTTTTCTATCTACTTTAATAGGGGCTTCCACTCTCATAATTAAAACCTCCGACATTTTATTAAAATCATATAACATTATAACATTATTTAAGAACAAAGGAAATATTTTATAGTTTTATAAATTATTATATGTTTTTTAATTTATTAAAAACAATTAGTTATATTTCTTTTATTTTTTTAATAAGTAAATTTTTCTTATTTAAATTAGGGTTGATTATAACTTCATCTAAAAGATAATTAAGAACTTGTCCTACAGCTTTATTTTCATAGCCTTGGGCCATAATATCTTTTCCATTTACTTTTAGATTTTTAATTGTGTAACATTCTTTATTTTCTTCAATTTCTTTTAATATATCTATAATTTTTTCATGATTTTTTTCATCTTCATAAATTACTCTATTTATATCTAAATAATCTTCAAACAATTTTCTATCTATTTGATTTAATATTTTTTTTATTTTAATCTTATCTAAATTTTTAATGTCAATTTCTTTAATTAAATTCAATATAATATCATGATTTTTATTTGTTTTCTTTGAATATACTAATTCCTTACAAAACATTTTACAATTTATGTTTAACTTTTCAATTAAGTAATCTAGTACTACCAATCTTTTTACCAAAGTCTTATCAATTTCTTTTAATATACTAATTTTTTTATACAACTTTTCAATTTTATTTTCATCTTCTTCACTACTTATGTTTAAATTATTTAATAATCTTATTTTAAAAAGATATATAATATTTTCCGGTTTGTTGCTAAGTATAATTTTATTAAATTCATCTGTTATTCTCTCTAAACTAATATTTTTTATTATTGCTGCATTATTGTAAATAGCAAAAAGAGTATCCATCTCTATTTGAAAATCTAATTTGCTAGAAAATCTAATGGCCCTAATCATCCTTAAGCCGTCTTCATTAAATCTATCATTAGGGTTTCCTACTGTTTTAATAATTTTATTTTGAAGATCACTTTTGCCGCCAAATAAATCTACCAATCCTTCTTTTTCATTATATGCCATGGCATTTATGGTAAAGTCACGTCTTTTTAAATCATCTTCTAATTTACTTGTAAAATCAACATTTTCCGGTCTTCTATGATCCTTATATTCACCTTCTATTCTATATGTAGTTATTTCATATATTTCATCATCCATCACTACACTTATAGTTCCATGCTCTATTCCTGTTTCTATACATTTAAAGTCACTAAATATACTTTTAATTATTTGCGGAGTAGCATTAGTTGTTATGTCATAATCATTAGGTTTAATACCTAGTATAGCGTCTCTAACGCATCCTCCTACTATATATGCTTCAAAACCATTTTCATATATTTTATCTATTGTGTATTTTACTTTTGGAGGTAAGTTTATTTTCATATTTGTATCTCCTTCATATGCTGGTAGTTTTATTTATCTATATCCATTGAAAGTTTACTCCGCTCAAAAAATAAAGCCTCCTAAATAATTAGAAGGCTTACTTTAATCAATTTAAAATTATTTAACCATGCTGTGTTCTAATCTTAATTTATCCGCAATCATTGCTATAAATTCAGAGTTTGTTGGTTTACCTTTAGTATTGTGTACTGTATAACCAAATAATTGATTTATTGTATCAACCTTTCCTCTACTCCATGCAACTTCTATTGCATGTCTTATTGCTCTTTCAACCCTACTTGGAGTAGTGTTATATTTTTTTGCAATGCTTGGATATAACTCTTTCGTTACTGCTCCTAAAAGTTCTACATTATCAATAACCATTTTTATAGCTTCTCTTAAGTATAAGTATCCTTTTATGTGAGCTGGAACACCTATTTCATGGATTATATTTGTTATTTCTGTTTCTATATTTCCTGTATTTTTAACATAATCACTTCTTGTCATTTGAACTTCTTGATTTTGTCTTATTTTTGGTTCTCCACCAACAACTTTATTAGTTACTAATTCTCTAATTCTATTGATGAATATTACAAAATCAAAAGGTTTAACAATATAGTAATCCGCTCCTAAATTTATAGCTGTTTGAGTTATTTTATCTTGCCCAACAGCAGATAAAACTATTATTTTTGGTTGTTTAGGAAGGTCCATTGAATTTAATTTTTCTATTACCCCTAAACCATCTAGGTGTGGCATTATTACGTCTAATACTAATAAGTCTGGTTGTGTTTTCTGTACTAATTCAAGAGCCTCAATACCATCTTTTGCTATTCCTAATATTTCAATATCTTCTTCATTAGATAAATATTCCTTTAATAGCTGGCAAAAATCTTTATTATCATCTGCTAATACTATTTTAATCTTTTCGTTCACTAAAATTCCCCCCAATAATAAGTTTTTCTTATTTTAATTTTTTTATATCCTTACTCTTTTAGGTTTATTCGACACTGTAAAATTATATTCCTTCTAAGTGTTAAAATATTTTATTATCAATTTACAATTTTAACATTTCATCGATGAAAATACCATATCCTTTTTTAGGATTATGTTTGAATACATAGGTTAAACTGCCAATAAGTTTGTTATTTTGTATAATAGGGGCACCACTCATTCCCTTTACAATTCCACCAGTATAGTCAATTAATTTATCATCAACTACTTTTATTAACATATTATTGTCTTCTTTTATTATTTTTTCTATTTTTATTTCATAGGATTCAACATTTCCTTCTTTTGATTGAAAAAGTACATATGCACTTCCTGTTTTAACATCATTTTTTTTACCAATTTCTATAAGTGGAAGGTTGAACTTATAGTTATAATTATAAAAATTCCCTTTTATTCCATTGTTTGAATTAATAGAAAACTTCCCAACAGAATTACTATAATCTATTATAGCATTAATTTGCCCAATATTCTTTTCATTATTTTTGTAAATGGATATATTGGAAGTATTGTAAATATTTCCTTCTTTGATGTTTATCAGCTTTTCTGTGTCCATATCGCAAATACCATGTCCTATGGCGTAAAATTCATTCGTAATAGGGTTATAACAAGTTAAGGTACCGATTCCAGATATTTTATCTCTTACCCAAAGACCTAATTTATATCTATGGTTTTCCTTTTTAGTCTTAATCTTACATTTTTTAAATTTGTTATTTCTTTCAAACATGATTTCTACTTCATCTGAGCGAAGTTTATTTAAAATATTTGCAATATCCTTATAATTATTAATTTTTTCCCCTTCTATAGATATGATATTATCTCCTATTTTTAGACCTCCAATATATTCTATATCTTCTTCTTCAAATCCTATAACTAAGGCTCCATCTGTATCTGCTTTAATTCCAACAATATTACCAAGTGGATATACATATTGCTTATTTGATATATTTATATTTTGAAAAGTTTCTAAGACATTGTTATCTTTTTGTTTTAATAATCCACTACAAAAAGTTAACAACGCAAAAATAAAAAAAATGCTTATTACAAATCTATTGTTTTTTTTCATACTTAATCTCATATCCTTTTAATAATAATTTCTATATTATAATTCCATTAAATAGCTAAATTATACAAAAAAGGAATAGAAAATAATTCTATTCCTTTTATTAACAGTATTTATTTATTTATTTTAATGTTTTTCCTGTGTCAAGTTAACAATCTCTCTAGCATGTTCAATAGTTGTATCAGTTATATTGCTGCCAGCAATAAGTCTAGCTATTTCATTTATACTTTCTTCATCTTTTAATTTTTTAATAGTTGTATAAGTTCGATTTTCATCACTATTTTTCGATATACAAAAATGTGTATCTGCATTAGCTGCTATTTGTGGTAAATGTGTTATGCAAAGTATTTGTTTTTTATTCGCAATATTATGTAATTTTTCACCTACCACTTGAGCAGCAATTCCACTTATACCTGCATCTATCTCATCAAACACTATAGTATCTATTTCGTCTATATCTGCAAGTATTGTTTTAAATGCTAGCATAAATCTAGACATTTCTCCACCTGATGCAACTTTATAAATTGGTTTTAAATCTTCACCTAGATTGAATGATATCATAAATTCTACTTCACTATTTCCACTTTGAGAATAACTAGATTCAGTAAAATTAACTTTAAAGCTAACACCCTTCATATCTAGAGATTCTAACTCATTTAATATGGCTTGTTCTAAATTTATGGCAACTTCTTGTCTCACTTTTGTGAGAGAAGAAGCTTTTTTACTTAGTTCTTCTTCTAATTGAGCCAATTTATTTTTTAGCCTTTCTGACATTTCATCTCTATTTACTATTTCTTCTAATCTAGATGAAATTTCATCCTTATACTTTAAAATATCTTCTATAGTATCTCCATATTTTCTTCTTAAATTATTTATTTCATCTACCCTTACCTCTATTTGTTCGAGTTCATAAGGTTCAAAATCAATATTCTCTTTGTAGTTTCTAAGATCCCTACAAGTGTCTTGAAGCTCGTACATAATTCGCTCTATAATTTCACTGTATTCATTTAAAGTTTCGTCATACTTGCTTATTTCACTTATTTCCTTTGACGCCATTCCAACTAAATCAACTGCGTTCACACTTCCATCATGTAACTTTTCATAGCTTAAATTAAGATTTTTATATATTTTTTCACTATTTCTATAGATTTCCCTTTGTCTTAATAAATCTTCATACTCATCTTTGCTTAGTGTTGCTGCTTCAATTTCATTAATTTGAAATTTTAATAAATCTATTTCTCTTTGAATTTCTTTTTCATCTTTATTTTCATTAAGTGTATTTAGTGCCTTTTTAACTTTATTGAACTCTGTATAAATATTTTTATATTCATCTCTTGGTAAATCTATTATTTTACCTCCAAATAAATCTAAAAACTTTAAATGAGTATCTTTATTAAATAATGCTTGATTTTGATGCTGTCCATGTAAGTCAATAAATGTAAGTGCAATTTCCTTTAATATTGACATTTTAATAGTTCTTCCATTTATTCTAGCTACACTTTTTCCATCTGCATAAATAATCCTAGTTATAATTAATTCGTCATCTTCTAAATCTATGTCATACTCATTTAGTATATTCTGTAAATTACTACTTGGTGATGATACTATAATTTCTGCAATACCTTTTTCAGTGCCTTTTCTTAAAAAAGACTTATCGTATTTATTTCCTAAACATAAGCCAAGAGCCTCTATTATAATAGATTTTCCCGAACCAGTTTCCCCCGTTAATATGTTTAGATTTTCGCCTAGGTTTATTCTACTTTCTTCAACTAAGGCACAATTTTTCATATATAATTCAAGGATCATTTTATGCCCCCTTTATCATTACTTGTTATTTATTTAAGTTATGAGATTCTTCTACAACTTCAACTATTTTTTTGTCAAAAGACTCTTTGTCAAAAGTAAAGTCATCACTATTATTCCTTAAATGAATTAAGTATTCTATATTACCTTCTGGCCCTTTTATTGGTGAGTAATCAAGATTTAAAATTGCAAATCCATTATCCACAGCAAATGTTGATATCATCTCTATAACTTCAATATGAACTTTTTTATCTCTTACTACACCCTTTTTACCAACTTTTTCTTTTCCAGCTTCAAATTGAGGTTTAATTAATGCTACTACTTCTCCATCTCTATTAAGTAGTTCTTTTGCCTTAGGTAAAACAAGTCTAAGAGATATAAAAGATACGTCTATAGAAGCAAAATCTGCAAATTCTTTTGTATCTTCAATTGTTACATGTCTTATATTAGTTCTTTCCATACAGACAACTCTCTCATCTTGTCTTAACTTCCAAGCTAGCTGTCCATAACCTACATCTATTGAAAACACTTTAACTGCACCATTTTGAAGCATACAGTCAGTAAATCCACCTGTAGATGCTCCTATATCCATGCAAACTTTATCTTTAAGAGTTACACCAAAATATTTCATTGCTTTTTCAAGTTTTAATCCACCTCTACTTACATAAGGAATTGGATTACCCTTTACTAAAATATTAGCCTCTTCTTTAATTTCTGTTCCTGGTTTATCACATCTTTGATTATCTACAAATACAAGACCTGCCATTATAGCTTTTTTCGCTCGTTCTCTGCTTTCAAAATGTCCTTTATCTACAAGTAAAATATCTATTCTTTTTTTCATTATACTATCCTTCTAATAATAAATTTTTTATTCTATTTGCTATTTGTTCATCTGACATTCCTATTGTTTCAAATAATTGTTCCACATTACCATGCTCAACATATTTATCAGGAATACCTATATTTTCAACTTTTACATTATAATTATGATCTACAACAAATTTATTTATTCTACTTCCAAATCCACCACTTATAACATTATCTTCTATAGTTATAACTTTCGAATGGTTTTTCAATAATTCATGCAGTAAGTCTTCATCCATCGGTTTTAAAAACCTTGCATTTACTATTGTAGGATTAATATTATCTTTAAGAAGTATTTCCCTTGAATTTAATGCTTTTTCAACCATGTTACCAATAGCTAATACCAACACATCATTACCTTGTTCTAATACTTCATAAGTTCCTACTTTTATCTTTTCATAAGACCCCTTATCAATATAATATGAATTACCTCTTGGATATCTTATAGCTACAGGCCCGTCTATCTCAGAGGATAATTCCATCATTAAATCTAGCTCTTTTATATCTTTTGGAGCCATTACAATTAAGTTTGGCACAATATTTAAATAACTTAAGTCAAATACTCCATGATGTGTTTCTCCATCATTACCAACAAGACCTGCTCTGTCAATTAAGAAAGTAACATTCTTTTTAGTTATAGACACATCATGTATAACTTGGTCGTACCCTCTTTGCAAGAAAGATGAGTATACTGCAAAGTAAGGTTTCATTCCTTCCTTAGCAAGACCTGCTGCAAATGTTGTGGCATGTTGTTCAGCTATTCCCACATCATAATATCTGTATGGATAAGATATGGCAAAAGTGTTTAACCCTGTTCCTGAAGGCATAGCTGCCGTAATTGCTACAATTTTATCATCTTCATCTGCCATACTAACTAATTTCTTCCCTACGTGAGAAGATATGCTTTCTTTTGTAGATGCTTTAAGCCCTTGCTCTATATTAAACTTAGACACTCCGTGGTATTTATCTGGTGCATGCTCAGCAAACTCATAACCTTTACCTTTTTCAGTTATAACATGTAATAAAACAGGCCCTTTTTTGTTCTTAGCTTTATTTAAAATATCTATTAGTTCTTTAATATTGTGACCATCTATCGGACCATAGTATTTAATTCCAAAAGACTCGAATAGATCACAGTCCTGTGGTGTAAATTTGCTTATAATTCCGTCTTTAAACTTATCTGCTGTTTTATATATAAAGTTACCTGTTTTTGTCATAGATAATATTTTCTCTATTTGGTCTTTAACTTGATTTGCCTTAGCATTTCTAATAATGCTAGATAAATATCTAGACATCCCACCTACATTTTTGTCTATAGACATTTCATTATCATTTAAAATTATTATCATTTTCTTATTTAAATAACCTAAGTGGTTAATAGCCTCCAGTGCCATACCTCCTGTTATTGATCCATCTCCTATAACAGATACCACATTAAAATCTTCTCTTTTTATGTCTCTTGCACATGCAATTCCAAGACCTACTGATATAGATGTAGAACTATGTCCCGTATCAAATATATCATGATCACTTTCATTTTCCTTCGGAAATCCACTTAATCCATTAAGCTGTCTAAGTGTTGCAAATTCGTCTTTACGCCCAGTAATAATCTTATGTACATAGGATTGATGACCCACATCCCATATTAATTTGTCTTTTGGACTATCGAAAACTTTGTGCAATGCCAAAGTCAGCTCAACAACTCCTAAATTTGAAGCTAAATGACCCCCAGTTTTCGAAATAGAGTTTATTAAAAACTGTCTTATTTCTTCTGCCAATTCTACCATTTCATCAGTATTTAATTTTTTTATATCTTCTGGAGAATTTACTTCATTTAAATAATTACACATAATTTTCCTCACCTTTATAATGGTCTAATTTATTTTCATTTTGTATTTAAAAATAACTCATACTAAAAAAGCCTTCCACAGAAGACTTTGATTTTTATAGTTTCCATGTATTTATTATAATTTCCTATAAAGCAAAAAAATTATATCATATAATACATTTTTTTTCAATTTTAAGCCATAAGGACTCCAACCACTATACCTAGTATTGCTCCTAATATAACTTCTTTTGGCGTATGACCTACTAACTCTTTTAAAGTTTCATGTTCAATATGTTTTTTATTTTGTAAATCTTCAACTATTTTATTTAAAATAGCTGCCTGCTTTCCCACTGCTCTTCTTACACCGGAAGCATCATACATTACTATTAATGCAAAAACTACACATATGGCAAATTCAACCGAATCAAATCCATTGCATATACCAACTGCTGTTGATAAACTTGTAACAAATGAACTATGCGAACTTGGCATTCCACCTGACATAAATATTCTTGAAAAATCCACTACTCTTTCTTTTCCTGTGAATATTTTTATAAATTGTGCTAAAAAACAAGCAAATATACTTATCCATAATATATGGTTGTCAAATACTTGTGTAAAAAAATCCATGTGGCCTCCTTAACAATCCCTACTAATTATATAATCTCCTAGCTGATTTAAAAAATCTATTTCTGATGATAATCCATCTATACTAGATTTTCCATCTTCTATTAACTGTCTAGCTATTTGCCTTGATTTTTCAAGCCCTAGTAGTGAAGGATATGTTGATTTGTGGTTTTCTATATCACTTCCAATAGGCTTTCCTAATTTAACTTCATCTCCAGTTATATCTAATATGTCATCTACTATTTGAAAAGATAATCCAATATTTTTTCCATATTTAGTTACTTTTTCCAATTCCTCTTCACTCGCTCCACCAATTATGGCGCCAGCTCTCATACATCCTATAATCATAGCTGCAGTTTTATTTAAGTGAATAAAATCCAGTTTTTCTTTGTCTATGATTTTATTCTCACTTTCCACATCTACAACTTGTCCTCCTATCATACCATAAATTCCTGCATGTTTTGCAATTTCATTTATGGCTTTTAAATATTTATTTGAATCTTTTTTGTCTATAGATGAAGACAACATTATCTCAAATGCATAATTTAATAGAGCATCTCCAGCTAGAGTTGCCATTGCTTCTCCAAATACCTTATGATTTGTAGGCTTACCTCTTCTTAAGTCATCATTATCTAATGCTGGCAAATCATCATGAATCAAAGAATAAGTATGTATCATTTCTATAGCAACAGCAAAAGGAATAGCATCTTCTTCTTTGCCTCCAACTATTTTGCAACTTTCTAAAGTTAATATAGGTCTCAGTCTTTTGCCTCCAGCTTCTAAACTGTAGTTCATAGCCTGCATTATAGTTTGTTGATATCCTTCTTCTTTTGGCATGTATTCATTTAAAAGTGTTTCTATATAATTAATTTTTTCTTTTAAAACATCTTTAAATTCCATTTATTCTTCCCCCATATTAAAATCTTCTTCAACGCCCATTTTATTAAATTTACTTATTTTAAGTTCTGCATCTTCTAATAATTTATTACAATGTTTAAATAATTTTATTCCTTCTTCATATAAATTTAATGAATCATCTAAACTAGTATTTTTTGATTCTAATTTCATCAAAATATCTTCTAATTTTTCATAAGCTTCTTCGTAAGTAAGTTTCATGATTATACCTCTTTGTCATTAATTTTATTTACATTACACTCTAAACCACCATCTTTTAAAGTTATATTTATATTCTCATTTACATCTACTTCTTTTATAGAATTAATAACTTTATTATTTTTTTCAACAATAGAATATCCTCTACTTATTGTAGCAAGAGGACTTAAGTTATGTAATAGAGCTGCTTTTTTTGAAAGCTTTTCTTTAGAAGTCTCAAAGTTTTGTTCTAATCTAAAATTTATTTTATCATAAATTTGATCTAACTGTATAACTTTGTCCCTGATTACATAGTTTTTCATATAATTATTTATTTTTTCAAAGGTATTCACAAGCTTTTCATTATCTAATATTACTTGATTATTTAAAGACCTATTCATTCTATTTCTTATATTATCCAATTTATAGTAAATTTGTGACAAGTCTGGTGTAGCTATTTCTGCCGCTGCAGATGGCGTTGGTGCCCTCATATCAGATACAAAGTCACAAATTGTAAAATCTGTTTCATGGCCTACTGCAGATATTATAGGTATTTTTGATTTGAATACTTCTCTTGCTACTATTTCTTCATTAAAAGACCAAAGTTCTTCTAAAGAACCTCCTCCTCTGCCTACTATTATGGTATCCACATTTTCCATTTTATTAAAAAAAGTAATTCCTTCACAAATATCTTTAGCAGATTTTTCTCCTTGAACATTTACAGGATATAATTTTATATCCACCTTTGGAAATCTTCTTTTAGTAACGTTTATAATATCTCTTATGACAGCACCAGTAGGTGATGTTACTATACCTATAGCTTTTGGCATACTAGGTATTTCTTTTTTATATTTAGTATCAAACAATCCTTCTTTTTTTAGTTTTTCTTTTAATTTATTAAACTCAATATATAAATTACCTATCCCTTCAATTTCCACCTCATTTATATAAAGTTGATAGGCACCATCTCTCTCATATACAGAAATATATCCTGATGCAATTATTTTAACACCATTGTCTAAATTTAAACTTTTATCATAGTTATTTTTAAAAATAATACAATTTAATTTTGACTTTTCATCTTTTAGTGATAAATAAGCATTGCCACTACTATGAACCTTAAAATTAGAAATTTCACCTTTTACTCTAAGGTTATAAAGAATAGGGTCATTTATTAATATTCTTTTTATATATGAATTTGCTTCGCTTATGTCTAAAGCTCTAAGTTTCATACATCCACTCCTAATAATTCTTCATTTTATTTAATCCTATTATAGCACATCCTACACCATTATCTGTTGCATATTCTTTGTCCGTAAAGTAAGCTTTTATATTTTCTCTTTTTAATTTTTCACTTAATTCTTTTTTAATGTATTCGCTTGCAGACACTCCGCCTCCAAATAAAACTTCTTTTAGCTCATACTTTTCACATATGTGAGTTAAGGATTTATACATGGATCTAACCAATGTATCTAAAAGAATTTTACTAATATATTCTTCATTGTAATCATGAATTATTTTATTAATTTGATTTTCTATTCCCGATAAATTCATATACCCTTCTCTTACACTTGTTTTTAATCCATTTTTAATTTTTTCATTGCACTTTAAAGCATTCTCATCTATATATTTTCCACAAGGAAAATTATAATTCAGTCTAACACCTAATCGATCTACTAACTGACCAAAACTCACATCTAAACTTCCACCCACAATTTCTATCTTGTAGTTATTATCTTTTCTTTCTACTAAAAGTATTTCTGTAGTCCCTCCAGACATATGAACTGCTAAAAACTTGTCTTCACTTTCCAAGTTATTGCTAAATAGGCTTGCTTCTATATGATTTTCTTGATGAGTTGTTTCATAAAAAGGACAGTTATTAATGCTGCTTAGCAATTTTGCAAAATTATATCCCACAGAAAAAACAGGCATATAAGAACTATCAACTGGTCTTGGTTTAGTTGACGCACATACACCTACAATATTATAATTTTTTAATTTATTATTTATTATTTGTGATAATTCTCCCATATTATTTACATGTTGAAAAACCGCTTCACTTTGTCTAAGACCTTTATTATCTTTTTTTACTTTTAATATTATCTTTTCATTTAATACAATCTCTTTATTAAAAGTGATAGCTGCTATAGAAGTTGTATAGCAGCTAGTATCAAGTCCTAGTATGATATTATTGTTTTTGTGTGTCATTAACAACACTTCCTAATATTCCGTTTATAAATTTAGGAGATTTATCGTCACAGTATAATTTTGCTAAATCGATAGCTTCGTTTATTGAAACCCTAACAGGTACTTCTTTGCTCATGTATACAATTTCACAAATTGAAAGTTTTAATATTGCTAAATCAACTTTTGCTATTCTATTTAGAGACCAATTTAGGGCATGTCTTGTTATTAGCTCTTCTATATCATAGCAGTGTACACTTAACTCATTGCAAACTCTTTTCATATATCCCATATCTATTGCGTTATTCATATTTACACGCTCTAAATTAACACAATTTTCATTTGAGAATTGTAATAATAATTCTTCATATCTATTTATTATGTATTCTTCGTTATTATTTAAGAAATCTTCAAAATAATTATTTATGTCTTGTAAGTCACCTTCTAATATATCTATTTGATAAATTAATTTCATTAAATATTCTCTACTTGTTATTTTTCTAGCTTTTTCAATATAACTTATTTTGCTTACATTGTCGTTTTTCATTCTTAATGAACCTCCTTCAGTCTTATTATTTACCACTTGGGCAATAAAAAACCCTCTGATTTTCAGAGGGCTTTATTTAATTTATTTAGTAATTTGCTTAGATTCTTCTTTCTTAGCTTGTTTTGCTAATTTAGCTTCTTCTTTTTTAGCTTGCTTTGCTAATTCTTTTTCTTCTTTTTCTTTCTTGAAGCTAATTTCTTGAACTTGTATATTTACTTGAGAAACTTCTAATCCAGTCATTGTTTCAACTGTATTTTTAACATTTTCTTGTACTTTAAGCGATACATCTGGTATTGACATACCATATTCAATAGTTATAACCACATCTAAAGTAACTTTACCGTCTTCCATTTGGATTTTTACACCGTTGTTTTTAAGTAATTTATCTGTTAATGAAGTTATTGTCTCTACACCTTCTACTTCTAAAGCAGCTAATCCAGCTATTGTAACTATAACATCATTCGAAATTTTAACTTGCCCTAAATTATTGTTATTTTCCATGAGATTGTTACCCCCTGTATTAAGGTTTTTATAATTATATATTATCATAGCAAATTATGGTCAGTTTTGCAAGAAAATACCTCAGCATTTTCTGAGGTTTTAGTGATTATATATTATTATAACCTAAAAATAGTAATTTAAAATCAATTTATTATTTTTGGCTATAACTATTCATTAATTTAATTTTATCGTAAGATACTCCTGCTTGTTGTGCCACTAAGTCAAATATTCTTGCTGCCTCACTCTTAGATAAATCTTGTTTGTTTACTACTACATTTACATTGCTTTCACCTATGTATACTAAAGCATTTTCGAATCCCTTAGCGCTTAATAAGTTTTCTATTTTTAATTCAGTTTCTTGATATTTAACAAGTTGAAGCTTCATATTAGATGCTTCTTCTCTTGATTTATCTGTAGTAGAAGGATTATTTATTATTTCATTTAATTCTTCTGATAAATCATTTCTTTGTTTTTCTCTTGTCATTTTCATATCAAGAATATATGTAGACTTACTCATGTTTTCCTTTGAAGTTAATTGTTCTTCTATTTCTTTACTTGTCTCAACCGATTTTTCTTTAACTGCATCACTTTCATTATCCTTACTATCTACTACAGTTATTTCTGCTGTCTCCTTACTATTCTTTTCATCTTTATCATTATTTGCTGTTTTTGTTTTGTCCGTATTTTTATCTTGCTGAGCCTGTTCATAAGCCTCAAATTCTTTAGATACAGTAAGTGCTGATTGTTTACTTAACTGATAATTTATAACCCCAACAGCTATTAGCATTGTAGATAATGCTAATACAACAAAACCTCTATTCTTAAAATTAAATTTCATTTTTATCCTCCACCCCTTATTATTTAGCATATATCTCTACTTGATGACCTGATATTTGTAGAGATGTTTTAACTGCATCATATAGTAATTCTTTTACAGCTGTATCATTGGCCCCACTTGATACTACTATTACGCCTTTTATTTTAGCCTCAGATGTTTTTAATACGACTGGGTCATTTGAATTTGATGTAATCATCGTTTTATTTTCTGTTGAGCTAGTGGTTGTCCTCTCACCTCCAGAAGAATCTTGCTCTTTAGTGGTTTCTGTTGTCGTATTAGAATTATATGCTGGAACAATTTCTTGGCTAGATTGGAAAGTAATCATAACATCCACATCTCCAGCTCCATTAATTTTTCTTAATATTTGGGTCAATTTACCTTCTAAATCTTCCTTTTCAGCTTCAGCAGAAGACGTTTTCGTTTCTGGCTCCGTGCTAACATTTGATTCTTCTTTTTTTCCATCTGGCATTACTGATATGACTATGAGAGCTAATATACAAATTCCAGCCAAAAAAATTAATGGTTTCAATTTCTTCTTTTCCATATCATTGAATAATTCGTTAAATTTTTTCAACTTACTCCAACTCCTCTTAATCAATTTCTATATCCTCAATGGATACATCTAGTACCTTTATTAAGTCTTCTTTTAGTTTACTTTCTTTTAAGTTCAGCTCACTTTTACTTCTAAACACTTCTTCTTCTTGTGTGTCATTAGATTGTATGTCCTTACTATTGTCATTATTACTGTTTTTTTCTTTTATTTTTATAGTTTCAATGTCTGATCCATTGATTTTCAAATCTTCTAATTCATACCCGTACTCGTCTAATTTGAGTTGTAACACACTTTTAAGACCATCTTTATATCCTTTGCTTAAATTTTCATTATTTGTTTTTCCTGCTAAATCATTATAACTATCCACATACATTTTTGAGTAATCGCCCATTTTTTTTAATATTGTATCTTCCAACGACATGTTACTTGAAAAAAAACTTACTACAGGACTTATTATCATAAATACGAATATGAAGTTACATACCAAATTTATATATGGCTTTACTTTAGTGTTTGGTAAAATCATATCTACAATATTAATAATAAATGCCCCTACTATAATCGATATTATCCATTCCTTTATACTAGCAATAATATATCCCTCCCTTTTACTTTAAGTTGCTACTGCACTTATGGAAGTTAATATAGCTATGGTTACAAAAAACATTATTGTTACAGCAATAATTGTAGCTAAAATTATTATCATTAAATTTGATACTTCATTTAAGAAAGAAGATATGTTATCTTCTCCGATAGGTTCTACTACTATGGCACATAATTTATATACAAGTATTACTGATAATATTTTTATTATTGGTATTAAGCATAATCCTACTAAAATTACTAATCCCACTCCACCAAATACATTTTTTATAAGCTGAGATGATGATAACAATATATCAACAGAGTCAGATACAAAACCTCCAACTACTGGAATAAAATTTCCAACAGCAAATTTAGCTGTTTTTACTGTAAACTTATCAAAGGATGTAACATATAAACCTTGTATAGATACTAGTCCAAGATATAAAGTGAATACAGCTCCCAAAGTCACTACATTAATTTGTTTGATAAACGATGATAATTTATTTAATTTAATATTGTTTGTTACGTTATTTATTACTAATATGGCAAAAGCTAAAGATATGGCTACAAATATAAATTTTTTAAATACAATATTTATAGCTGCAATTCCTCCAATAAAAATTGGATTTAATGCTGTAGATGTGATTGGAAATCCTACTAAAACTAAAAGTGAGATCATTATTGGTATAATTACATTAACAAGTCCTATAATACTTTCTATAGTTGAATAACATAATGCCAATATGTCCTTGAAACTTACAAGAGTTAATGTTACTACAGTTATAAAAACTATGTAATTTGTTACTGTGCTTATACTTGATGATGAAAAAGAATTTTCTAGACTTTTTATTATGGATGATAATAAAGCTAAAACTAAAATACTAACTGCAATTTTGATACTAGTTTTTATTCCAGAAAAAATTGCTGCTTTAATTTTGTTTTTATCAAATAAATCTAATATATTTGCTTTTCCGCTTATCAAGTCTTTTATATATGTTTTTAAATTTATGTCTTTTATTACATTATCTTCTTTTACGTATCTTTCTATTTCATCTATGTTTATTTTACTTAACTGATTATCTATATATAGATCTATGTTATTTTTAGTATCCTCATATTCTTCATCACTTTTCTTATCCTGTGCAAATGACGCAGATGTTAAAGAGAATAAAATAATTAAAACAAGACCCAAAATTTTGTTTTTCATGATAAATCATTCTCCTACTTTAAATTAAACTTATTATGGTATCTACGATGGATAAAAGTATAGGGAATGACATTGTCATAATTATTATCTTCCCCCCAAACTCCAACTTAGTCGCAATGTTTTTTTCCCCACAATCGTTACAAAGAGAAACGGCAAATTCTATAATATAGCAAATACCAATTAACTTAATTATTAAACTTATGTACATAGCTGGAATATTCACCTTATCAGCTAAAGACTGTATTCCTTCAACTATAAAATTCAACTTCATAACAACAGATAATAAAATTATTACTCCTGCTGTTATGGCAACAAAATTTGCCATTTCTGGTCTATCTTTTCTTATAACTAAACAGAGTATGGTAGAAACCATTGCAATCCCAACTAATTGCATAACTTCCAAAGTATCTCCTCCTCTTTAATAAAGTTGAAACATTGTTCTAACTGTATTAAATAAATCACTAATTTCTGTTATTACTAATCCTAAAACAATTACCACACCTACAAGAGTTGTTAGCGTTGCCCAGTCCTTTCTATCAACTTTTTCTAAAATCATATTTAATACTGATATTAATATACCAATACCTGCAACTTTTAATATCAATGCTATTTCCATATTAACCTCCTAAATTAAAATTATTCCTATACAAATACCTATAAATGTTATTAGCTTTTTATAAAGTGAACCCTTTTTAAAAATTTCTTCTTTGCTATCGCTAGTAAATTTTTTCAAATTTTCGCAAGTTAAATCTATTAATCTTTGTTGTGATTCTATATCACTTTGTCCCAGAGTTAAAAATAATTTTTTTAACTCATCTATTTCTTTATGTTGTAGATTTGTCTCCTTCTTCAGTTTTATAATATTTTCATTTAACATCTCTTCTAAGGTTCTTCCATCTTCTTTGCGTAAATCCTCTTGCATATCTTTACAAAAATTACAAAGGCAATAATCTTGTTTTAATGATGCTCTATAAAAAACTTCTTCTAATGTGTACAACCCAAAAGCTAAATCCATTCTAATTATTTCCAATATCCTAATGACTTCATTTAATTCCTTATGTCTTTTAATAAATGCTTTATGTATAATATCACCTATTAGATAACTGGCTCCTATTAGAATTCCTATAAAAAATATTTTAATTTGCAAAGTACCATCTCTTTTCTTGTAAATCATATATTTTTTCTACAGTTCCTGGTCCCCTTTTTGCAGAAAGTAAGATAACCTTTTTAAATAATTCTTCATCTAATAAATTATTTAACTCTTTTCTATTTCTTATATCTTCAATGGAGTCACCATGCACTGTGGTTATAAGCCCAACACCTCCATTCAAGGCATTGTATAAAGCTTTTATATCTTTTTCCGTACCAATTTCATCTGTTATTATTACATTTGGTGACATTGATCTTAAAACCATCATTATACCCACATCTTTTGGACATGTTTCTATAATGTCTGTCCTAATTCCCACATCCATTTGAGGTATTCCCAAATAAGAGCCTGCTATTTCATTTCTTTCATCTATTAAAGCCACATTTACACCCTTGAAGTTGTATTTCTCAGTTCCATTACTTAAATTCCTTACTATATCTCTTAAAAGTGTGGTTTTACCACACTGAGGCGGTGATATTATTATGGTGTTATTTATTTTAGTAGGACTTTTTATAATATGATCCATGACTTTGTCAGAACAGCTTTTAACTTCCTTAGATATTCTTATATTCAAAGAAGATATATGTTTTATATTTTCAACTTTTCCATTTTCAACTATGGCTTTTCCAACTATACCTACTCTGTGCCCCCCTCTTAAAGTTACAAATCCTTTTTTTATATCATCCATAAATGAGTGAATAGAGTATTTGCATATAATTTGAAAGGTCTGATCCACATCTTCTTTAGTTACTATATAAGCCTTGTCCATATTTGGGTCTAATTTATTATACTTTTCATTATAAAAGTAGTCTTTCTGGTTCCCGTTAATTATCAAAGGTTTGTTGATTCTAAGTCTTATTTCTTCAATATCCTCTCCTTGAATTGTTTTAATTTTATTCCTTAAATTAAGAGATAATGAATTAATAATTTCATCAGATAGTTTCATCACCTTGTCCTCCTCTCTTGTTTATAATATTTATATTTATTAGATGTATTAAATATTACTTTTAGAACAACTTTTGTATTCTTGAATCTGTTGACATTCTTATAAGCTATGATAGTATTTAATAATAATCAATTAAATTAAGGAGGCAAAATGATTTATTTATCATTAAAATATAGTATTCTTATAACTTTATCAGTTACTGGAGTATTTCTTTCTTTTGGATATATTTATAGTCTTATTGAAAAAAGAAATAGTTCATATGTATACTCAGCTCTTGGTAGTAAAGGAATTTTATTTACTGGTGTAATAGGTACAGCTGTTCATGAAGTTGGTCATTTAATTATGTGTTTAATATTTCATCATAAAGTAAGTGATTTTCAATTATTTAATTTCAAAGGATACAAGCATGAAGAGACACTTGGATATGTTTCTCATAGATACAATGATAGAAGTTTATATGAAAAGGCTGGAAACTTTTTTATTGGTATAGGGCCTATGATATCTGGTACTTTATTTATAATCTGTTCTTTTAAATTATTACTACCTTCTGTTTATGAAAGTATTAATATTAATAGTTATTTTACTCACTTATCTTCAATAAATATTGAAAATACTATTTTTTTACTATTTTCTCTTAGTGAAAATTTATTAATTTCTATTTTCAGTATTAATAATTTGAATAGTATCAATTTTTATATTTTTATTTACTTAATGTTTTGTGTTTCATCACATATATCTTTAAGTAAAAAGGATTTTGAAAATAGTAGTATTGGTATACTGTCCTTATTTTTGATTTTCTTCACAATTTGTTTAATTAGTATTTTTTTAAACCTCAATTTAAGTTACTTATTTCTAATTTTTATGAATATGATAATATGTGTAATATTTTTCTTATCAATAGGGTTGGTATTTTCTCTTATTTCACTTTTTATATCTTATATTGTTTACAGTATAATGATATAATCGTGAATGAATTAAAACAAAACTCAAATTAAATTCAAATTAGTAGGAGGTAAAAAGTTTGATATCAATTATTTCACCTGCCAAAAATATGAGAAATATTAAAATTAATAATATAATTCCCAAAACTATAGGCACCAATAGATATTTTACAACGGAAACAAAGGAAATAGTCCAAGTATTAAAGTCATTAAGTCCATATGATATACAGTCTTTAATGAAAATCAATGAAAAAATAGCATTTCAGTCTTATGCTTATTTCCAGGACTTTAATTTCAAAGAGGAAGGTGTATGTGGCCTTTTAGCTTATGATGGTTTAGTTTTTAAAAATATAAAGGCAGAAGATTTTGAATTTGCTAATAATCATATAAAGATACTAGATGCATTTTATGGTATCGTAAATCCTCTGGATGAAATTTTACCCTATAGACTAGAAATGCAGTATCCCATAAAAATCCAAGATAGAAATCTTTATAAGTTTTGGGATAATAAATTATATAATAAATTATATAGTGAAGATAATGTGATTGTTAATTTAGCTTCTGAAGAATATGCAAAGACCGTAAGAAGATTTTTAAATGAAAATGATATATTTATCGATATAGATTTTAAAGTCCATAAGGACGGAAAATTAAAGACTCTTGCAACATTAGCTAAAATAGCTAGGGGACAAATGGTGAAATATATAGTTGAAAATAAAATAAATAATCCTGAAGACTTAAAAAACTTTAAATTTAATAATTATAAGTTTTCTCATAATTTATCAACTAGTAGAAAATTTGTTTTCATAAAAGAAGATTAGAATAAAAAAACTTCCAAATTAATTGGAAGTTTTTTGTTTTAATTTTTTATTAGTTTTCTTCTTTATTTTCATCTTCTTTTTGGGCTTGTAAGTATGATTTTATATCTTCTACCACATTACCATTCACAAAGTTTATAGCTTGCTTTATAGCATTTTTTATAGCCTTTGAGTCTGAACTTCCATGAGCTTTTATTACTCCACCTTTTACTCCTAAGAAAGGTGCACCACCATATTCAGAATAGTCCATAAATGCTTTTAGCTTTCTTAAATCTTCTTTTATTAATAATGCTCCAAGCTTGCCTTTTGTGCTACTCATTAAAGTTTCCTTCATAAGCTTCATCATTCCCATTGCCACGCCTTCACAAGTTTTTAACATTATATTACCTGTGAAACCATCACAAACTATTACATCTGCCTTAGATTCTATAACATCTCTACCTTCCACATTACCTATGAAATTTAAGTCCATATTTTTTAACTCTTCGTAAGCTGCTTTTACTAGTTCATTTCCTTTTCCTTCTTCAGATCCAATATTTGCAAGACCGATTCTTGGATTTTCCATATTTAACACTCTTTTAAGATAAATATTGGCCATCATAGCGAACTCACTTAAATTTCTAGCTTTACAGTCTGCATTAGCTCCACCATCTGCTATTATAGTCATACTTCCTTTTATATTTGGCATACAAGGACAAAGGCAAGGTCTGTCTATTCCTTTTATTCTTCCAACTACTAAAGTAGCTCCTGTAAGCAAAGCTCCTGTACTACCTGCTGACACTATAGCATCAGCTTTCTTTTCTTTTACTAAATTCAAACCTACAACCATAGATGAATCTTTTTTTCTTCTTATTGCTTGAACTGGTTTATCTTCATTTTCTATAACTTCCATAGTATGTACTATCTCTAATTTACTTCTATTAAATTCATATGATGCAAACTCTTTTTCAAGTATTTCTTTATCTCCTGTGATTACTATTTCTACATTATATTCTTTTATAGCGTCAACAACCCCACCTACTACAGCTTTAGGAGCATTATCTCCACCCATTCCATCTACTACTATTCTCATAATTACCTCCTCGTATATTTATGTATAAACTTATATATAACTACAAAATATTATTAGTATTTTACAGTAATTATTTTATTTTTTCAACTTCATTTATTTTTATATTTTAACAAAAAAACATGTAGATTAATCTACATGTTTTTAAAAATATCATTATTCAGATACTATTTCTTTACCTTTGTAATGTCCACAATCTGGACAAACTCTATGTGGTAATTTGGGTTCATGACATTGTGGACACTCTACGAATCCTGTTGCTGTCATTTTTGAGTTAGCCGCTCTTCTCATTTTAGTTTTTGATTTAGCTGTTTTACGCTTAGGTACTGCCATTTAAGCCACCTCCTTAGTCATTTTTAAATAAATCTTTTAATTTAGCAAAACGTGGATCTGTATCATCCTCGTCATTGGCAATTTGGCTACATGCACAAGTTTCCCTATTTAGGTTAGCTCCACAATCTTGACAAAGTCCTTCACAGTCTTCTTTACAAAGAGATTGTGTTGGTAAATTAAAAATTAATGTTTGTCCTATTATGTCAAGTAAATTTACTTCATCACCGTCAACAATAAAAGCATCATAATCTTCAAACTCATCTTCATCAAAATCTTCTTTCACTAAGAAACCTTCTATAGCATATTCTATTGGTACTTTAACTTCATCTAAACATCTAGCACAATTGTCTATCATTTGAAAACTAACATTAGCATCTAAATAATATCCTTTATTAGTTCTAGATATTTTACCTGTTAGGTTTAACGGTGAAGCTATTTTATATGTGTTCTCACAATAATTAATAGTATCAATTTTTTGTGAAAAATTCAAGTCTATTTTATCAGTTTCTTTTCTATCTAACTTATCTAGACTAATTATCATACTTTCACCTCGTTATATTACCAAATTTATTATACAAATCTAGTCAATGTTTGTCAAGTATTTTTACTTGATAGTTAAAAATAAGATTTTAATACTTTGTTTGTAAATATCTTCAAAATATGTTGGTAAAATTATTTTAAGGTAGGTCCAAGCCTACCTTAAAATTTATAATACCTTTATAAATAACATATTTTATAATTATTTAACTAGTGTTAAAGTATCTCTTGCTATCATTAATTCTTCGTTTGTAGGTACTAATAATATTTTAACTGCAGAATCTTCTGTAGATATTACTCTTTCTTTACCTCTAACTTTATTAGCTTCTTTATCTAACTTCATTCCTAAGAATTCCATGTTTGAAGCTATAGCTTCTCTTATTTCTATTCCGTTTTCACCAACACCAGCAGTGAATACCACAGCATCTACACCGTTCATTTCAGCAGCATAAGAACCTATATATTTTTTAACTTTTTGTACATATGCATCTAAAGCAACTTGAGCTTTTTCGTCACCTTTTTCTGCTGCACCTTCTATATCTCTAAAATCAGAAGAAATACCAGTCATTCCATATACTCCTGATTGTTTGTTCATCATTGCATCTAATTGATCAGCATTTAAGTTTTCTTTTCTCATTAAGAATGGTAATATAGCAGCATCTATATCTCCGCATCTAGTTCCCATTATTAAACCTTCTAATGGAGTGAATCCCATAGAAGTATCTACACATTTACCGCCATCAACAGCCGCTATAGAAGCTCCGTTTCCTAAGTGACAAGTTATTATTTTAAGATCTTTTATGTCTTTGCCTAACATTTCTGCAGCTTTTTGAGATACATATTTATGAGAAGTTCCGTGGAATCCATATCTTCTTACACCGTATTTAGTGTATAACTCATGTGGTAAACCATATAAGTAAGATTTCTTAGGCATTGTTTGATGGAAAGCAGTATCAAATACAGCTACCATTGGCACTCCTGGAAGTATAGCTTTACAAGCATCTATTCCCATTATGTTAGCTGGGTTATGAAGTGGAGCTAAATCTATACATTCTTTTAAAGCCGCTTCTACTTCATCAGTTATAACAACTGAAGTTGCAAATTTTTCACCAGCATGAACAACTCTGTGTCCTACTGCTTCTACTTCTTTAATATCTTTTACACCACCGTAAGTTGAGTCAACTACAGCATCTAAAACTAATTTTATAGCTTCTTCATGGTTTTTCATTGGTTGTTCAACTATGTATTTACCTTCAACACCATCTTTTTCTTGTTTAAGTATAGAACCTTCTATACCTATTCTTTCTACTAATCCTACACATAATACTGCTTCATTTTCCATATCTATTAATTGATATTTTAATGAAGAACTACCACAGTTTAATACTAATACTTTCATTATTAGCAATCCTCCTTAAAAATTTAAAAATTTTCCTTAAATTAATATTCAAAATGACTATTTAACTTTATATTGTCAATCATAATAAATATAACACCTTTTTAATTAAAAGTACATACTATTTATAAAAATATCCTTATGTAATATTTAAATATTACGACATATTCCTTTTAATTAATTATTTATTTGGTATAATAAATAATTAGTTAAATTTAACCTTCAAAATAAGATGTCTTACTTATTATTAATATAATAAAACATATTTATGTACCATAAAACACATTTATATTATTCTATTATTATTAAGTATTTCCTCTATTTTTGTCAACTTAAAAAATATAATATACTATTATGTAGTAAAATTTACCAAAAGGAGCATTGTATGAACTTATTAGGATTAATCGTTGAATACAACCCATTTCACAATGGTCATAAATACCATTTAGAAAAATCAAAAGAAAAAACAAATGCGACTCATACCATGGCCATAATGAGTGGGTCTTTCTTACAAAGAGGAGAACCTGCTTTATTTGATAAATATACAAGAGCTGAAATGGCCGTAAAAAGTGGTATAGATTTAGTAATAGAGCTTCCAACTCTATACGCTTGTCAAAGTGCAGAAATCTTTTCACATGGAGCTATAAGTATTTTAAACTCTCTTAATTGTGTTAATTCAGTTTGTTTCGGTAGTGAAGAAGGTAGCATTGAAATTTTAAATAGTATAGCAGGAATTTTAGTTCAAGAACCTAAAGAATTTAAATCAACTTTAAAAAAATATTTAGATGATGGTCACGTTTTCCCTGCAGCAAGAAGTAAAGCTTTATATGAATATATAAAAGCAAAAAACCTCTTACACTTAAACGAAAATGAACTTCAACAAATTTTGAACTCTTCTAATAATATTTTAGGTATTGAATATATTAAAAGCTTAATTAAATTAAATAGTAATATTAAGCCTTACACTATTACTAGAGTTGCTTCGGAGTATAATTCTAGTGATATAAGTAGCAACATTTGTTCAGCTACAGCTATTAGAAATGCCCTGAGAGATGTGAATAATTTAAAATACATTGAAGACGTTATCCCAAAAGCAACTTTTAATGAAATAAGCAACAAAATCGATAGTAATTTCACCCCTATATTTGATTACATGTTTTACAATATATTATCATCTATTATCATTAGAGATTATGAAAATTTGCATAATTACTTTGAAGTAAATGAAGGTATAGAAAATAAAATTTATTCAAATATATTTACATCTTCTAATTTAGAAGAATTAATAAATTCCACAAAATCAAAACGTTACACCATGACTAAAATAAAGAGAACTTTAAATAATATTTTATTAGGTATTACAAAAGAAGATATTATCGGTGTAAAAGACCTAAACTCAATTCCTTACATTAGAGTTTTAGCCTTTAATAGCAAAGGTCGTGAAATCATAAAAAAAATTAAAAATTCTAGTGATGTTGAAATTGTCACTAAGTTTTCAAAAATAAGTCATATCGACGACCCCATATTTAAAACTCTTATTAAATATGACTTAAAATCTAGTAATATATATAATCTTATCTATTATCAAAATAATAAACACTTATTAAAAGGACCAATGGATTATTATCTATCACCTAAATATTTGCCATAATTAAAAAGAAAAGGGCTCTATCAATATCCCTTTTCTTTTTTAATCACTGAATTTTTCATATTTCACTTTTTAAATTAATATAATACCTTAAAGTCTTTATTTATAGGTGATTTTATGAACATATCTAAATTAACAAAATATTTTTTACCAAAAATCATAGTTTTATTATTAATTATTGGGATTATAATTTTTCCCAACGATTCCATTGAAGCCGCAAAAAATGGAATACATATATGGGTTAATATATTGATGCCCTCTTTACTACCTTTCATAATCGGTGCTAATTTAATAGTTTCATTGAAGGTTGTTGATATTATAGGCGCTATAATAAACCCCATAACACAACTCATTTTTAATGTATCAGGCAAAAGTGCATTAGTTTTTGCTATTTCTGCTGTATCAGGTTATCCTGTTGGAGCTAGACTAGCATCTGATTTAAGGCTAAATCAAGATATTTCTCAATGCGAAGGACAAAGATTAGTATCTTTTTGTTCAACATCGGGACCTTTATTTATAATTGGTGCAGTTGCTGTTGGAATGTTAAATGACGCATCCTTAGGATACATTATGCTCATTTGCCATTATTTAGGATCCATAACCGTAGGTTTACTTTTCAGAAGATACGGAAAAGAAAAAAGAGAAAGATCAAATAAAACCATAATAAATAACATAAAACATATAATTAATACTCCTGAAAAATATGGTTTTTTCATTTCTTTTGGTAATGCCGTTGTAAGTGGTGTAAATACTTTATTAGCTGTTGGTGGTTTTGTAATAATTTTTTCTGTTGTTTTTAAAATATTAACTTTATTCAATATAATCGACGGCATATCTACCATACTTTGTTTTTTATTTTCTTTTTTAGGTATAACAAAAGAAGTTTGTTCTGCTTTTATTAGTGGATTATTCGAAATAACCATAGGTTGTAATAATGTTACTAATATTACATACGTTTCTGAAGCAATTAAAGCAAGCTTATGCAGTTTCATTATAGGTTTTAGCGGTTTGTCTATATTGGCCCAGTGTTGTAGCTTTATAGCTAAAACAGACATTAAAACCAACATTTACATATTTAATAAATTTTTGCACGGTACATTTGCAGCGTTGTACACTTTTTTACTTTACCCTGTAAGTAAAAATTATTTACCTGTTTCAAATTTTTCATCAATTTATAACTCTGTTTATAATAACAACATTCTAAATCATTATTTTTATAACTTTAAAATATTTCTAATTATAACTGTAATTATTTATATAATATTTAATCTATATTTTTTATACATAACAAAGGATTAATTTATAAAATAAGGAAAGCTCCCAATTCACTGGGAGCTTATTTTCTATTCTTCTCGTAATTCTCTTTTATTTCTTTTTACAATTTCTAACGTTTCAAATAAATTTTGTTCAACAGAACTTATCACATCTTCTGCATACTCAATAGAACCTTCTCTAATTTCAAGAGCATATGACTCTGCTCTACTTATAATTTCTGAAGCTCTTTCTTTTGCTCTTTCTACTACTTCATTAGATTCTACAATATCATCAAATTGTTGTTTAAGATTTTCTTCGAACTGCTCACCTTCTCTAGCCTTAATTTGTGCTTCCTGATTAGCTTGTTCTATAATTTGTTCTGCTTCTGCTTTTGCTTCTGTTATTATTCTTTGTCTTTCTCTATTTATCCATATTGCTTGATTTACTTCCTCTGGCATTAATGCTTTAATATCATTAATAATAGCAAGTATTTCTTCTTTATCTATACTAATTGATTTCCTTGCTAAACCTTTAAGTGGCGCATTCTCTATTAATTCCTCTAGTTCTTGAAATAAATCCATAATTTCTAAATCTATTTTCATACTAATCCCCCTAAATTACTATTTCGTCTTGTTTTCTATCGCCTTAATAACTTCCATAGGCACTAAATTCTTAACATCGGCTCCAAAGTTTAAAACTTCTTTAATTAATGACGAACTTACAAAAGAGTACTGTTTGTTAGTTGGCAAAAATATGGTTTCTATATCAGGATTTAATTCTTTGTTCATATGAGCCATTTGTAGCTCATAGTTTACATCGTCTTCACTTCTTACCCCTCTAACC
This sequence comes from Terrisporobacter glycolicus ATCC 14880 = DSM 1288, assembly GCF_036812735.1. Taxonomy (NCBI): domain Bacteria; kingdom Bacillati; phylum Bacillota; class Clostridia; order Peptostreptococcales; family Peptostreptococcaceae; genus Terrisporobacter; species Terrisporobacter glycolicus. The sequence goes on from NZ_CP117523.1 coordinate 2,930,257, forward strand.
AAAGTATCTATCCCATTTTCTTTGCAATAATTAACTAATAAACCTTGAAATTCAATAACTTTAATATTATTTAATCCTTTTGTACAAATCTTAATTAACTCTACTCTTTCTTCTAATGTGAAAAGCCCCTTTTTATTAGGATTTATAAGCACTCCTATTTGTAATTCATCAAATAATTTGGCAGCTCTAAAAATTATATCTAAATGCCCATTGGTAATTGGATCAAAGCTACCAGCAAATATTGCTTTACGCATTGGTTTGTCCATGTTATTCCTCCACTTTATAGAATGTTAATGTTGTATTTCCATACTTTTTGTCTCTACTTTTGTATAACCTTCCAATATTATCTGGAAACTTATCTTTAGTGTCATGTTCTACCACAATAATTCCGTCTTTCTTTAAAAGGTTATTATTATCTATACTACCTAATGCATCACTAAACATATTCTTATAATATGGAGGATCCATAAATATAACATCAAATTTTTCATTTTTTAAAGCTAGAGAATTTATAGCACCTTTAAAATCTAAATTTAACACAATGCTTTCATTCTCAACTCTTGCCTTCTTTATATTAGTCTTTACAATATTTATACTTTCCTTACTATTATCTATAAAAATACATTTATTCGCTCCTCTTGATAAACACTCAATTCCTAAAGAACCTGTCCCAGCAAATAAATCTAATATATTACTATCCATTATATATGGATTTATTATATTAAACAAAGATTCTTTAACCCTATCTGTTGTAGGCCTTACATCATCATTTTTAGGAGCAATCAATTTTAGTCCTCTTGCTTTTCCTGAAATAACTCTCAAAATTATGTCTCCTTTCTTTATTTTACCATAAATTTCAATTAATTTAATGAGATTTCTTCACGTTCACTAAATTTATACAATATTTCTTCTTTTAATCTTTTATTATCTTCTTTTTGTAATTTTGCATCTTGACCAATTATGTATCTAGCTTCTAATTGAGCCTGTTTTAATATTTTTATATGTTTAAAAATATTTGCAATTTTTAACTCTGGAAGACCGTGTTGTCTTGTTCCAAAAAATTCTCCTGATCCTCTTATTTCTAAGTCTTTTTGAGATATTTTAAATCCATCTGTAGTTTCTTCCATTATATCCATTCTTTCTCTACACACTTCAGTCTTTGAGTTATAAATTAGTATACAATATGATTTATGTTTTCCTCTTCCCACACGTCCTCTAAGCTGATGAAGTTGAGCTAAACCAAATCTTTCTGCATTTTCGATTATCATCAATGTAGCATTAGGTACATTAACTCCAACTTCAATAACTGTAGTAGATACTAATATATCTAACTTTTTATTTTTAAAGTCATCCATTATACCATCTTTGTCACTAGGTCTCATCTTTCCATGAAGTAGACCTACTCTTAAATCCGAAAAGAATTCTCTTTTTAGCTCTTCTACAAGTTCAACTGCTGCTGTAGCTTCTATTTTTTCACTTTCGTCTACCAGAGGACAAACTACATAAACTTGTCTTCCTTTTTCAACTTCACTTCTTACTAAATTTTCATAAGCTTCATTTCTTCTTTTATATTCTATAGCAATAGTTTCCACAGGTTGCCTTCCTGGTGGCAACTCATCTATTATAGAGATATCTAAATCTCCATATAAAATTAAAGCTAATGTTCTAGGTATTGGTGTTGCCGTCATAACAAGGATATCTGGACTGTTCCCTTTGTTTGATAATCGTCCCCTTTGTCTAACTCCAAATCTATGTTGTTCATCTGTTATAACTATTCCTAAGTTTTTGAATTCCACCTTATCTTCAATAAGAGCATGAGTTCCAATAAGAATATCTATTTCTTGATTTTTTACTTTTTCTAATACTTTTTCTTTTTGTTTTTTTGTAAGACTTCCCACAAGCAACTCAGACTTAATATTAAAGGATCCTAGTGTTTCTTTGAATGATTCATAGTGTTGTGACGCCAAAATCTCTGTAGGAGCCATTAAAGCCCCCTGGTAACCATTTAAAACTGCACTTGTTAATGCAAGTAATGCTACTACTGTTTTCCCGCTTCCAACATCGCCTTGAACCAATCTATTCATTACTTTAGAATCAGTCATATCTTCTGTAATTTCATTTAACGCTCGTCCCTGAGCCTTAGTTAGTTTAAACGGAAGAGATTTTATTATATCATTTAATTTTTCTTTTTCTTCAAATTCTATTCCACTAGCTTCATTTATACCACTTTTAAAATAAAATAGTCCTAACTGTAAAATTAGAAATTCTTCAAAAACTAATCTATATAATGCAACTTTTAAAGTTTCTTTGTTAGTTGGAGAATGTATATTCCTAACAGCAAAATCAATACCACACAATTTGTATTTTTCTAATATATATTGTGGTAGATATTCTTTTACCTTAAATTCTTCCTTTACAAGAACTGATTTAATCATTCCTTGCAACTCTTTATTTGTTAAACCATAAGTCAAAGGATATACTGGCTCAATTTTACAATTAGATATTGACTTATTAGTGTAATGTTCAACCTCAATAGGCATAAACTCTTTAAAATTATTTTCTATCTTAACTTTTCCAAAAACTAAAATACTATCTCCACTCTTAAATACCTTTGTAATGTATTCTTGATTAAAAAATGACATTTTTATATATCCACTATCATCCCTTAAATCCATTCTTGTTATTTTCATGCCTTTTCTTGGGCTATAAGTATCTATTTTAGTTATAATGCCTTTAATAGATACCTTATCTTCATTTTCCAATTGCTTAATTTTTTTTATAACACTTCTATCTTCATATTGCCTTGGAAAATAATATACTAAATCTTTTAAAGTAAAGATATTAAGTTTATGAAGTTTTTCAGCTCTCTTAGGCCCTATTCCTTTTACAAATTGTATTTCCTTATTTAAGTTATTCATAATTATCACCTACAAATATTATTACCATGCGAATAAAAAATCCTGTATAATATACTAATTTATAGTACGATTATACAGGACTAGTTAATCATTATTCAACTGAAATTAAGTAATAATAAAGAGGTTGTCCTCCATAGTGTAATTCCACATCTATATCTTCAAATTTTTCTTCTAATAAATCTCTTAATGCTCCTGCTTCTTCTTCAGAAGTATCTTCACCATAGAATAAAGTTATTATAGCACTATCTTCATCAACTAATTTTTCTATAAGTTCAGTCGTTATTTCATCTACCTTATCTCCTGCAGATAATAATTTCCCTTCAGCAATACCTATTATATTTCCTTCTTTTACTTCCACGTCATTTATCACTGTGTCTCTTACAGCATAAGTTACTTGGCCAGATTTTACTGAAGATAAAGCTTCCATCATATTGGCTTCATTGTCACTTACATCAACATCTGCATCAAATGTTACTAAAGTAGCAAAAGCTTGTGCGACATTTTTAGTCGGTATAACTATTATGTTTTTATCACTTAATTCTTTAGCTTGATTAGCCGCCATTATAATATTACTGTTATTTGGTAATATTATAATATTTTTAGCATGTAAATTTTCTATCGCTTTCATAAAATCTTCTGTACTCGGGTTCATAGTTTGACCACCTTCTATTATGTGATCAACACCAAAATCTTTAAATATTTGTGCTAAACCTTCACCCATAGAAGTAGCTATAAATCCGTACTCTTTTTCTTCAACAGGTATATCTTTAGTTTGAGCCGTTTCATTTAATACCTTATTTTCATGTTGGAGCTTCATATTTTCTATTTTTATTGTTAATAGTTGTCCGTATTTTAATGCTTCTTGTATAGCAAGTCCTGGATCATTTGTGTGAACATGTACTTTTATTACACCTTCATCTCCAACTACAGCTAAACTATCTCCAAATTTCATATACATTTCTCTCACTGCTAAATCATCTATTTTATCACTTTCTAAAATAAATTCTGTACAGTATTGGAACTTAATATCTTCACTAGATATATTTTGTTCTACATTAACCTCTACATTGCTAGAAGTTCCGCCTTCTACGGACTCTATGTTACTTCCCTTTAACGAAGATAACATTCCTTCATATATAAGAACTAATCCTTTACCACCTGAGTCTACAACCCCAGCTTCTTTTAATGCCTTTAGTAATTCTGGTGTCTTATTTAGTGATTCATTAGCTTTTTTTGCTACTAATTCAAGAAATTCTATCATATCCATATTTGGCTTAGCTACTTTTACTGCATACTCTCCACTTTCTCTAACTACAGTAAGAATAGTTCCTTCTATTGGCTTTATTACAGCTTTATAAGCAGTATCAGATCCATTTTTAAGAGCATTAGCTAAATCTACAACATTTAAATTTTCTTTGCCTTCTATTGATTTTGCTATTCCTCTTATTATTTGTGATAGTATAACTCCTGAGTTTCCTCTAGCACCCATTAAAGAACCTTTAGAAAGAGCTTTACCTATATCTGTTATATCATCATTTTCAACTTTAGATAATTCTTTAATTGCATATGATATAGTTAAAGACATATTTGTTCCTGTATCACCATCTGGAACTGGAAATACATTTAATTTATCAACTAAATCTTTATGGTTTTGAAGATTATTTGCACCTGAAACAAACATATCTCTAAATCTTTTTCCGTCTATATATTGAATCATATTCTTCCTCCTATATTACTTAACCCTGATACCTTGCACGTTAACATCAATTTTGCTAACTTTTATTGATGTTGTATTTTCTACTGAGTATTTCACTCTGTCTATTATGTTATTTGCTACAGTAGAAATATTAATTCCATATTGCATTATAACAAATAATTCTATTTCTATTTTATTATCTTCTGTTTCATATATTTTAACGCCTTTAGTAGCATTGTCTCCTTTTAACAATTCAACAATACCTTTTATCTTTTGTGAGAAACCTACTAATCCGTAACTCTCCATTGCTGCCCTATATGCAATTTGAGCTATAACATGCTTATCTATTTCTATACATCCATATTTATTATTTACTTTAGTAGTCATGGTTTTACCCCCTCATTTTTTTAATAATATTTTGTACAATGTTGAATCATTATTTTACCAATCCAACAAATTTCCTTTATTTTAATAAATTATAGTTTATATTTCTATTTTAGACAAGATATATAATACTATAAGTAATTAATAATTAAAAGTTATTTAAATTTAGTAACTAAAAAGACGTTTATTGTCAATACTATGTCTTAAGAAATAGAAGATATAAAGTTTTTATTTTTTTGACATAGCGATTTACAACACAATAAAACGATGATAATAAACTTTTATCATTATTTTTTCTTTTAATATTTACATTAGCAAAATTTATATATATAATTTTATATGATAATGAGAAAATCTTCAATATGTTAAGGACAATTATATATTTTTATTGCAAAAATTCAAATTTTATGTTAATATAAATATGTTTTTAGTCTTAAAATAGTTATCATTTTAAGGAGGTGTATATAATGTCAAGAGTATGTTGCGTATGTGGTAAAGGTAAAGTTTCTGGAAACCAAGTATCACATTCAAATAAACACAGCAAGAGAACATGGGCTGCTAACTTAAGAAACGTTAAAGTTATAGAAAATGGAACTCCAAAAAGAGTAAAAGTTTGTACAAGATGCTTACGTTCAAACAAAGTTGATAGAGCTTAATAATAAATTTATTTTATTAGTAAAGAGCCTACAGAAATGTAGGCTCTCATTTTTTTATCTAAAAGTTTATCATTTTTTTATTTCCTACTTTTTATTCGTTCTCATAAATTTCAAAACAATATTAGAAAGCCATTTTGGTAATTTTACAGTTACCATTTTCATACTTATCCCCCCTAAGTTAGATAGTTTTCAGTATTTCACATTAGATTTGTACCACAACATTTATTAATTTCTATGCTAGTCATTTTTTTTATAGACCTTAAAATTAAATCTTACATTACCATTATTTATGTCTATCTTCATCTCTAATAATTTCAATATAAAAACTTTCTCATTAAATTATATTAGTTAAGACTCTTATTTTAGAATTATAAATTATTCCTTACATTAGCTTTTTATTTTTACTATATGGATTAATATCTTAAAAGCTAACACTTCTTTAATTTCTCCGTAAATTATTCACCTGTAAGGCCAGCATTAGCTTTTTAAGAAGCTTTAAGAACATCCATGACCAAAACTAGTCCTTTACTCCATATTATTTTTTACTTAGTATAAAATAAACTCCTCTTAATTACATATCAAGAGGAGTTTATTATTATGCTAAGTTATAATTTCTTATAATTAATGCATATCCATCTTCAATTTTTATAATACATTCATCTTCTAACATAACATTAGATATACCTAAAGATGATAAGTACCCCATTTTAGCATTGTTCAATGGGTACTCTAATTTTTTAAGAGTTATATTCTTTACATCTGCCATTATTGGTACAACTGATACAGTATCTCCCTTTTTTCCATGCAAAATAACTTCTTCATTTCTTATAATAGTAATCTCTTCTTCACTCGTGATTATTTTAGGTGTTATATTCATTTCTCGCACATAGTGCATCAAACCTATATTGGCAAGAGTATGATCTATTCGTCCCCCCAAAGAACCATAAAAATCTATTTCCTTTGCTTTTAATTCCTTAGCTAAATAAATACAAATTTCTGAATCTGTTTCATCCTTATGAGATGGATATGTTTTAAAAAATACGTTTTTATTTTTATAATAATCAACTAAATAATTATTAATAGAGTCTAAGTCTCCTATTATATAATTTGGCATTATATTCATTTTATATAAATGATTACATCCACCATCGGCTCCTATTATAAAATCATATTTTTCCCTAAGTATTATTTCTTTTGTCTTATCATAATTTTTTATTTCGCCATTCAATATAATACAAACTTTCATTAATATCTCCTAAAGACTAGCATTTTTTCTCATTAATTTTACAGTTTCTTCTATATTTTCACTATTAAATATAGCTGAACCTGCTACTATTACATTTGCTCCAGCTTCTACTACTTGATTTATATTACTTGGTTTTATTCCACCATCTACTTGTATATCAACATTAAGATTTTTTTCATCTATTATTTGTTTTAATTCTTTTATTTTTTCAATCACACTTTCAATAAATGATTGCCCTCCAAACCCAGGATTTACAGTCATTATAAGTACCATATCCACATCTTGAAGTACATGCTTTATAGTTTCTATAGGTGTGGCAGGATTTAAAGCTACACCCGCTTTTACATTATATGATTTAATATTTTGTATAGTTCTATGTAAATGTCTACAGGCTTCCACATGAACTACAATTAAATCACTTCCTGCATCAACAAAATCCTTAATATAATTATCTGGATTTTCAATCATAAGATGTGTATCAAATACCATATTAACATCTTTTCTTAATGATTTAACTATTCCAGGACCCAGCGTTATATTAGGAACAAAATGTCCATCCATAACGTCTATATGTAAATATTCACATCCTGCTTTTTCTACCTTTTTAACATCTTCTAAAAGCTTTGCAAAATCTGCTGATAATATTGATGGTGCTAATTTTATCATTTTTAATATCTCCTTTTCCCTTGTCTTATCTCATTGAGTAATTGTATGTAACTTTCATACCTTACTTTAGAAATCTCCCCTGCTTCAACAGCCTCTTTAACTCCACAATCTGGCTCATTTTCATGTATGCATTTATTTCCAAACCTACAGTTATCAACTTCATAAAACTCTATAAAGTATTCTTTTAATTCACTTTCTTCTATATCATCTAATGTTAATGAAGAAAAACCTGGTGTATCTGCAACTATGCCCCCACATTGTAATTTTAAAAGTTCAGCGTGTCTTGTAGTATGTTTTCCTCTTTTGATTTTATCACTAACTTCACCAGTTTGTAACTTAAAATTTTGATCTATTTCATTCAGTAAACTAGATTTTCCAACTCCTGATGGTCCAGCAAACACTACTACGCTATTATTTAGCTCTTCTTTTACTTTATCTATATTCTCTTTAGACTTACTACTAACTGGAATTACTTTATATCCACTTAATTCATATATTTCTTTTATTTTATTTGTCGTATTGTCATCATCTAAATCAACTTTTGTAAGAATAATTACAATTTCTAAGTTTTCTTTTTCAGCAAGAACTATAAATCTATCTAATAAAGATAAATGAGGTGTAGGGTTCTTTACAGCAAAAACTATTAATGCTTTTTCCACATTCGCAATTGGAGGTCTTATGAGTTCACTATCTCTTTTATCAATAACTTCTACAACGCCAATCTTTTTCTCCTCATCAACTACGCTAATTTTCACTCTATCACCTACTAAAGGAGTTTGCTTATTCTTTCTAAATATTCCTCTAGCTCTACATTCATACAGCCCATTTTCTGTATCTACATAGTAGAATCCCCCTATTCCTTTCATTATCCTTCCATCTAACATTAATTGCCTCCTTATTTTTAACACTTTATTATATATTACCACAATATTTTTATTATTTTAAATTTAATTCTTACCTATTATTTTTTTACTATTATTTTTCAAAAAAATAAATATAAGTAAGCGGTATGCTTACTTATATTTTGCATATATGATTTATTTTTATTCTTTAATCATCATCTTCATTCTTACTGTTTACATTGCTAGTTTCTTGCTCTCCAGAATTATTATTTCCACCTTGCGATGGTTTTTCTTCTGTCGGTTTTTCTTCTGATGGTTTTTCTTCTGATGGTTTTTCTTCTGATGGTTTTTCCTCTGATGGTTTTTCTTCTGATGGTTTTTCTTCTGTCGGTTTTTCTTCTGTCGGTTTTTCTCCTTTACTTACAACAATATTAACAACATCACCTTTTTTAACACTTCCAACACCTGCAACTGGATCTTGGTTAATTACAGTACCTTCTTTATAAATTTCACTGTAACCATAACTTACACTACCCAATTCTAATCCCTTATCTTTAAGGATCGCCTTGGCGTCTTTTAGTGAAAATCCAATTAAACTTGGCACTGATAATTCTTCTGACCCTAAACTAATTACTATTGTAACAGTATCTCCTTTTTCAAGTTCAGTTCCTTCTGGCGGAGTTTGCGATATAACATGATTTTTTTCCACTTCTGAATCATGCTTTTCAGTTATAGTTAGTTTTAATCCCAAATCATTAATAACCTTATTTGCATTTTCTAAACTCATATTAAGCAAATTAGGAGTTTTTATTACTTCAACTTGATCATTTTTATTTAAAAGACCAAATCCATTAGTTACAACTGCTGCTCCTGCTACTCCTAATACAACTAATACAAGCAGACCAATTAAGATACCTTTAAATCCTCTTCTTTTTTTCTTTTTAGGTCTTCTATCGTAGTTATTAACTTCGTCTCCTTCAGATTCAATAAGCTCATTTTCTTTATTATCTCTAATTTGTTCTTTCCCTAGAGTTTTAAATTTAGACTCATCTACAACCTCAACTGGTGGTATTCTTCTTGTAGCAAAATCGTCATATTGCTTAATAAAATCTAAATCTATATTTTGTTCAATATATTCAATATCTTCAATAACTTCTTCGCTACTTTGATATCTATCTTCTGGAGATTTTTCTGTTAATTTTTTAATTAATGTTCTAATACTTTGAGGTATTTGAGTTTTTTCTTCTACAGTAAAGTCTATGTCTTCATTTATATGTTGAAGAGCTATAGAAATAGGACTATCACCTTTAAAAGGTACTTTGCCTAATAACATTTCATATAAAACAATTCCTAAAGAATATAAATCCGCGTTATTTTTTACTGATTTACCTTTAGCTTGTTCTGGTGAAAAATAGTGAACAGACCCTATAATACTTCCTATATTAGTCATAGTAGAATTTGTAGCAGCTTTAGCTATTCCAAAATCTGCAACTTTCACATTCCTACCTTCACTCGATATCAATATATTATGAGGCTTTATATCTCTATGTATAACACCCTTTTTATGGGCAGCTCCAAGAGCTTTTGCTATTTGCTTAGTTATATCAAGAGCAGTATATTCATCTAAAGTTCCTTCAGATTTAATAATTTCCTTTAGATTTTGACCGTCTATATATTCCATAACTATATAATTTACTTTTCCATCACAACCTACATCATATACATTTACTATATTAGGGTGAGATATATTAGCAACAGCCTCTGCTTCTCTTTTGAACTTTGCTAAAAACTCTTCGTCATCAACAAATTCCGGTCTCAAAACTTTTACAGCTACTACTCTATTTAGAAGTCTATCCTTTGCTTCATAAACAAAGGCCATCCCTCCATCTCCAATTTTTCTTATGATCTCATATCTATTACCTAAAATTGTTTCTCCCACAATATCACCATCCTAATCAATCTTACTTAAAATAACAGATATATTGTCCTTGCCAGAATTATTATTAGCTTCATTAATTAAATCTTGGCAAATTTCTTTTATATCCTTATCCTGTTTAATAATATTTTTTATAGATTCATCTTCTACACAACCAGTAAGTCCATCTGTTGCTAAAAGTAAGATATCATCTTTTTCTACTTTTTCTCTAAATATATCTACTATAATTATTTCTTCTGCTCCCATTGCTCGTGTAATTTGATTTCTACGAGGATGAAATCTCGCTTCTTCTTCCGTTATTAAGTGAGCATTTACCAATTCTTCTACAACAGAGTGATCTTTGGTTATTTTTCTGAAGTTATCGCCTTTTAATAAATAACCTCTACTATCACCAACATTAGCTATAATCACATCATTTTTGTAAATAACAGCTACGACTAAAGTAGTACCCATGCCTTCACAAGAATTATCTTCTAAAGCTTTGGTATAAATTTTCTTATTAGCATAATTGTATCCTTGTTTGATTATATCATCTAAATAATCCATTTTTATGCCACCACTTTGAGAAATATTCTCTTTTAAAAAATCTATAATACTTTCTACTGCTATTTTACTTGCTACCTCTCCTTTTTTATGGCCACCCATACCGTCAGCTAAAGCAAATACTCCTATACAATCATCATCTGTTTGTAAAATATCCCCCATACAGTAGTCTTCATTATTTTTTCGAACTTTTCCCATATGAGAGTCACAATTATAAATCATAGCAATTACCCTCCTTATTTACTTGTGTTTACGTCTAAGCTGACCACAAGCTCCTCCTATATCAGATCCCATAGATATTCTAACTGTTGCTGGAATATTATTTTTTTCTAGGATATCTCTAAACTTATAAATATAAGTTTTATCAGGTCTTTCAAAATCTCTTTCTTCTACTTTGTTAATAGGAATTAAGTTAACATGACATAACATTCCTTTTAAAAGTTTTACAATTGCATCAGCTTCTTTTTTAGAATCATTTACGCCTTTAATCAATGAGTATTCAAGGGTTACTCTTCTATTAGTTTTTTGAATATAGTACTTACATGCTTTTATTATATCATCTATCTTATATGCATTGGCAACTGGCATTATTTTTTTTCTTTCTTCATCAAAAGGAGAATGCAGGGAAAGAGCCAAATTAATAGGTAATTGCAAATCTGCAAATTCGTACATTTTAGGTACAACACCGCAAGTAGATAAAGTTATATGTCTATACCCTATATTTAATCCATTTTCTTCATTTACTAATTTTAAAAACTTTTTAGTATTTTCAAAATTATCTAGAGGTTCTCCACTTCCCATTAAAACTATATTAGATACTCTTTTATTGGTATCTTCTTGAACTTTCATAATTTGGTCTAAAATTTCCCAAGGTTCTAAGTTTCTAATTAAACCATCTAATGTGGATGCACAAAATTTACATCCCATTCTACACCCTACTTGATTTGATATGCACACAGTTATTCTATCACCATAATCCATCATAACTGTTTCGACCACATTTCCATCATTTAATTCAAATAAATATTTTTTGCACTTATCTATTTTTGATCTTAATGATAATTCTTGTTTTATATTTCCTATATAAGATACTTCTTCTAATTTTTCTCTTAAACTTTTCGGTATATTATTCATATCGTCAAAAGCTTTAGCACCTTTATATATCCAAGAAAATATTTGGCTACCTCTAAATGGTTTTTCTCCTATACTTTTTAAAAATTCTTTTAACTCATCTTCTGTCATATTTTTTAAAGCCACTTTATTTTCTGTCATTTCACCACTACCTTACTCTAATTAATTTTGATATGAAGAAACCATCCATTTCATGAACATTAGAATAAATTTTCATATAGCCTTTTTCTTGGTTATCTAAATCTATCTTAACTTCATTTATAGGAGCTAATTCAAAGTTTTTATTTTTTTGTAAAAATTCATTTATCACATCAATATTTTCATTATCTTGTATAGTACAAGTACTATATATTAAAGTTCCACCTTTTTTCACGTACTTAGATGCATTTTCAAGTATTTTCTTTTGAATTGGTGGCAAATCTCTAAACTCTTCTTTTTCCTTGTATTTTATTTCTGGTTTTCTTCTAATTATTCCTAGTCCTGAACATGGAACATCTGCTAAAACATAATCAAATTTTCCTATACTGTCTTTATCTAAAGATAAGGCATCAAACTCTTGCACCTCTACATTAGTCAGATTAAGCCTTTTACTCGATGCTTTTATTAATTTCAATTTGTGTTCATAAATATCTCTAGATACTACTTGTCCAGTATTATTCATTAATGTAGCCATATGTGTAGTTTTCCCACCAGGCGCACTACATACATCTAAAACCAAAGAATTTTCTTTTGGATTCATAACTTTTCCCACAAGCATAGAACTTATATCTTGTACTGTAAATAATCCATCTTTATATAGAGTATTATTTTCTATATCTTTTAAGTTTTCTACTTTTATAGCTTCATCTACCACATTCACCTTAGAAGCTTTAATATTTTGTTGCTCCAACTTTTCTATTAATTCGTCTCTAGTTATTTTTAAAGTATTTGTTCTTAAATATATACTTGGTCTTTGGCTATTAGACTCTAACAGCTCTTTTGTAAAGTCTTTTCCAAAATGTATCATCCAATTTCTTATAATCCACTTATCATAAGAATATTTAACAGTTAGGTAATCTATATCATCTTTAATTTTTATTTCTCCTATAGTTTCTTTTTGTCTTATAACGTTTCTAAGTATTCCATTAATAAACCCTGATACTTTAGAATTTTTCTTCTTAGCTAAATTTACTGTTTCATTTACTGCAGCATAATCGGATATACTATTTAAAAACATTATTTGATATATTCCCATTCTAAGTAATGTTTTTACATATATCTCCATTTTATTCGTTTTTACTTTTGATAATTTATCAATCATGTAATCTATATAATATTTATTTTCTATTACACCGTATATTATTTCCGTCGCCAATCCTCTATCTTGATTTGATAACTTCACATCTTTAAAGTGTTTATTTATGGCCATATTTGAATAGTTCTTGTTTTTTTCTATATCTAAAAGAACTTTATATGCTATTTCTCTTGCGTTCATAATTTTCTCCTTATTTATCAAAATTTAATTAATTTTTGATTTATTTTATTTTTTTAAATTCACTTCGCTCATATGGCCAACGATTGACCTTTGTTACTACTTCAAGCAACTATGTTGCTTAAAGCAAAACAGGTCCTAGTAAACTAGGACCTAAATATTAATCATCACGATTATTTGCAATCATTAGCAATCTTAATAATTGAAGTATTGCAGTAACTGCTGCTGCCACATACGTTAAGGCTGCTGCTTGAAGTACTTTTCTACTTTGTCTTACTTCTCTATCGTCTACAATTCCTAGAGATGTAATCTGAGTTAAGGCCCTACTTGAAGCATTGAATTCTACAGGTAGTGTTACTATTTGAAATAATACTGAAGCAGAGAATAATAATATTCCTATTTGTAAGAATATTCCTCTTGTTGTAAAAAATCCTATCATTATAAGTATCCAAGACATGTTTGAAGCAAAATTCACAACAGGCACTAAACTACTTCTTATGTTTAAAGGTGCATATCCATGAGCATGTTGTATAGCATGACCACATTCATGAGCAGCTACAGCCACAGATGTGATAGATGTTCCATTATAAACATCTTGAGATAGTCTTAAGACTTTAGACCTTGGGTCATAATGATCACTTAGTCTTCCTCCAACCATTTCTATTCTAACGTTATATAATCCGTTACTATCTAATATTTTTCTAGCTGTATTTTCACCAGTATATCCTCTATTTGCTCTTACATTAAAAAATCTATTTGTTGTAGAACTTACCTTATATTGAGCATATAGAGTTAGCAATATAGCTGGTATCAATAAAAACATCGTTGGATCAAATCTATAATAACCCAAACCACTATATCCATACATTGACATCTTAAACACTCTCCTTATTTATTTGTAAAGAAGTTAATTGCTTCCTCTATTTCTTTAATATTAATATTTGTATCTATACAAGGTCCATTAGGTCTAGAGTTGAAAACTCCAAGAACTGGAATACCCTTAACATCTCTTACCCCTGATGTTAAATCTCTTTCACAAGCAACTGCTATTACTGCTTTAGGTTTATTATCAATAATAATTTTCCTTGCTAGTGTTCCTCCTGTAGCTATAAATACTTTTGTATTATATTTTTCTTTTATCTGTAATAGTTCTTTTATTTTGCATATACCGCACTTTTTACAATTTTCAATATCATTTGTAACTTTTAATTTACAATTATGATTTTGAATACAATGTGGTATTAAAATTATTAAACTCTCACTATTAAAACCATATTTATCACTATAAATATAAGCATTATTTATTTTAATAAATATTTTTCTTATTTCATCTTTTGATATACCAACAAATTTTCCCATATTGCTTATAATAGGAAATATGCATCTTATAATTGTATAATTTATTTTCATTAAATATTTATTAACTTCCTTATCATTCAAAATAAAATAAGTTATCATAGTAGAAAATAATATTAATAATATTATTCCAATGACCATGAGATTTATCACTAAAGAAAGTATATTTATATATTTAGATAAAAATAAATGAATAATTAAGGCACCTAAAATAACATTTATTAAAAAAACATTAACTACCTTAACATATTTTTTTGTATCAGTCATAATAAACCTAACCTAAAATAATATTTTCTTCAATCTTATTTCCTTTTATATATTCGCAAACTGCCACTCTTTTTTTATTTGGCATTTGTATCTCTTCTATTAATAGAACATTATCACTTGTTGATACTCTTATACCTTCTTTATCAACTTTTAGAATTGTTCCGCATGGTTTGTCGCTACTTTCATTTAAAACTTTAGTTTTCCAAATTTTCATAGTCTTATCTTCACAAGTTGTATAAGCACTTGGCCAAGGATTAACACCTCTAACTAAATCATGAATCTCTTTTGCAGTCTTTTTAAAATCTATATTTCCTAAAGATTTATTCATTATTGGTGCATATGAAGACTCTTCGTCATTTTGTTTTATTCTTGGTGCACATCCTTTTTCTATTTTTCCAATGGTTTCGATTAAAAGATTTCCACCTTGCTCCATCATCATATCATGAAGCTCACCTGCTGTTATTTCATCACTTAATGCAAATTCACTTTGAAGTATTATGTCTCCTGTGTCCAATCCTTCATCCATGTACATTGTAGTAACACCCGTTTTTTCTTCTCCGTTTATGATTACCCAGTTGATTGGTGCTGCACCTCTGTATTTTGGAAGCAATGATACGTGAACATTAACACAACCTAATTTTGGTATATCAAGCAAAGCTTTAGGAAGAATTTGACCATAAGCCACAACTATTATTAAATCTGGTTCTATTTCTTTTAATGTATTTATAAACTCTTCATCTCTAGCTTTTGCTGGTTGGTATACAGGTATATTATGTTCTAATGCCAATTCTTTAACTGGCGGCATACCCATTTTTTTACCTCTTCCAATAGGCTTATCAGCTTGAGTCACTACTCCTACTACATTAAGTTTTTCATTTATTAATTTTTCTAGACATCCTTTTGCAATGTCTGGTGTTCCCATAAATACTATTTTCATTTATATCACTCCTACTATTTTTCTACTTTATCTACAAATAATACTCCATTTAAGTGATCTATTTCATGACAGAAAGCTCTAGCTAGTAGCTCTTCTCCTTCTATTTCAAAAGTATTCCCATGTCTATCTTGTGCTCTTACTTTAACTACGTATGGTCTTTTAACTTCTCCATTTTCTCCTGGAACACTCAAACAACCTTCTGCATCTATCTGTTCTCCGCTAGTTTCTATTATTTCTGGATTGACAAGCTCTAATAAGCCATCTCCTACATCAATAACTACTACTCTTTTTAATATACTAACTTGTGGTGCTGCAAGACCAACACCATCTGCTTCGTACATAGTATCTGCCATATCTTCTAATAAATCTATTAATTTTTGATCAAATTTTTCTACAACCTTTGATTTTTTTCTAAGTACTGGCTCTCCTATTTTAGCTATTTGTCTAATTGCCATAATTCTTCCTCCTCTAATTAAAGAATGTTGTTTGGATTAACATCTATAGAAATGTTCACATCTTTATCAAACACAATTTCTTTTTTCGTTATACATATATATTTTATTATACCTTTTAATAAATTAATTTCAATATTATCATCTTTAAATAATAATTGATATCTATAGTTTTGATTAATTTTTGAAATCGCACAAGGACTTGGTCCTAATATAAAATCAAAATCTTCTACTCCTCTTTCCTTCAATAAATAAGTTAATGAGTTGTACATACTTTTTATATTATTCACAACTAATTTCTCACTTTTTCCACTAACAACTACACTTATCATATTATTAAATGGTGCATAGTTGAAGATTTTTCTTACTTTTATTTCATCTTCATAAAAACCTTCAAAGTCATAATTTAAAGCTCTTCTAATTACATAGTGGTCTGTATCGTATGTTTGAAGAACTACTTTACCTTCTTTATCACTTCTACCAGCTCTCCCCGATACTTGAGTTATTAATTGAAATGTGGTTTCAAAACTTTTAAAATCCGGAAAGTTTAACATCATATCTGCTGATAAAATACCAACTAAAGTTACATCTTCAAAATCTAAACCTTTACTAAGCATTTGAGTTCCAATTAGTACATTAGCTTCTTTGTTTTTAAATTTATTTAAAATATTATCTAGTTCACCTTTTTTAGATGTGGTATCTTTGTCCATACGAAGTACTTTAGCATTTTCAAAAAGCCTTTTTATTTCCTCTTCAACTTTTTCTGTGCCTATTCCAAAAGGCTTAACATAATCACTTCCACATTCTGGACAAGTTTTAGGTATTATTTCTTCATATCCACAGTAGTGGCATCTCCCAATGTTTTGGTGTTTATGATAAGTTAATGATATATCGCAGTTTTTGCATGAAAACACATATCCGCATTTTCTACAAGAAACAAAATTACCATATCCTCTTCTATTTAAAAATAATATAACTTGATGATTTTTATCTAAAGTTTCTTTAATTTCATTTTGTAAATCATAAGAAAACATACTCCTATTGCCTAAGGTTAATTCATTTTTCATATCAACCAGCTCTATTTTTGGAAGAGGCTTTTTGTTTGCTCTCTCCTTAATAGTAATTAGGTTATACTCATTATTTATAGCTCTATAATATTCTTCAACTGATGGAGTAGCAGAACCTAGAACTAAGGTAATATTTCTTTTTAAAGCCATATATTTTCCAACTTCAATAGCAGAAAACTTTGGATTTTTTTCTGATTTATAGGCATTTTCATGAAATTCATCAATTATTATTACCCCTAGACTATTAAATGGTGCAAATAAAGCTGATCTAGCACCAATTAATATTCTTATTTTACCATTTTTTATAGCTTTAAAGACATCGTGTTTCTCTCCTTCTGACAATCTACTATGAAAAACTCCTACTATATCGCCAAATCTATTTTTTAATCTAGATATAGTCTGAGGAGTAAGAGAAATTTCTGGAACAAGAAAAATACTGTCTAAACCTTGTTTCAAAGCATAATCTATTATTTCCATATAAACTTCTGTTTTACCACTTCCAGTTACTCCATAAATCATATATGGATTTTTATTTTCATCAAACATCTGTGAAGTAATTTTATCAACAGCTTTTTTTTGTTCTTCATTGAGTATAATTTCTTTTTTATTTTCATAATAATAACCTTTAGGACTTCTATAATAATCTTTTATATTAAACACTATTAGGTTTTTATTTTGCAAAGAAGTTATACTTGATTTAGATGCTTTTAATAATTTAATTAAATCATTAATTTCTATTTCTTCATTATATCTTAAAAATTCTATAATATCTCTTTGTTTATCACCCAATCGAATTTTATTGTATGAAATATATTCATCTAAAAGATTAGGTTCCATACTCAAGGAAATATAGCAAATTTTCTTTTCATTTTTTTTACTTTTATAATTCCAATCTATATCAATTAGATTCTCTTCCTTCATTTTTATTAAAAGATTATTTAAAGTAGATGAAAGTTTTAAATCCTTAGGGTTAATATTTTCTTCTATAGCTTTTTCTTTTATTAATTTATCTAATTTTATCTTATTTTTATTTTCTATTATTTTATTTATAACAAATTGTCTGTTTTTACTTAAGCTATCTATTTTAATGTATAAATCATTAGCATTTAAATCATTAATTTCTTTCGATAAACTTATTTCTTTAAAACTGTCTACCTTATATCCTTTAGGATGAAGTAAAGATATACAATCCATATAAGTACATAAATATCTATTTTTTATCCAATGAATTAAATTTATATCTTCCTCTTTAAAAATAGGGTGTTCATCAAGAATATCAAATAATTCTTTAAGCTCTATATTGTCTTCTACTTTATCGACAATCAAAAATACATAGGCTTCTATAGGCTTATTACCCCTTCCAAAAGGAACTAAAACCCTATGCCCTACTTGAATATCTTCCAATAAAAACTCTGGTATCTTATATGTAAATAAGTTATCTGTATAAATGCTGTTATTTTTCACTATAACTTTTGCGTATTTTTCACTATCCATAGATTGCTCCTTAAAATTCGCTTTGATCATATCGAAACTACAAGTTCCTTGCTTAAAAATATAAGCATCTATAAATAGATGCTTACTTTTCTAATAATGATTTTACTTTATCTAATATAACATTTGCAACTTCATCCTTTTTCATTTGAGGATACTTATTTATGTTGCCTTCTCTGTCAATTATCTTTACTATATTTGTATCACTACCAAAGCCTGCACCTTCTTCTGTTAAGTCATTGGCAACAATAAAGTCTAAGTTTTTCTTGTTAACTTTACCTTTGGCATTTTCAATAAGGTCATTAGTTTCAGCAGCAAATCCAACTAAAATTTTATCTTTTTTAATTCTTCCTAACTCATAAGCAATATCCTTATTTCTATCTAATTCTATAACTAAATCATCATTGCTTTTTTTTATTTTTTTATCACTATAAGTCTTAGGTTTATAGTCTGCAACAGCTGCACTTTTTATTATAACTTCACTTTCATCGAAATTATCTATGATTGCATTATACATATCCTGTGCAGATTGAATTCTTATTAGTTTTTTTATGTTAGATGGTACCTCTATATTTGTTGGTCCACTAACTAAAGTTACATCTGCGCCTCTATTAGCAGCTATCTTTGCAATAGCATATCCCATTTTTCCTGTAGATCTATTAGTTATATATCTTACTGGGTCAATACTTTCTACTGTAGGTCCAGCAGTTATTAATATTTTTTTGCCTTGTAGATCTTTATCTTCATCGTTAAGTAGTTCTATTACTTCATTAACAATAACTTCTGGAGAAGCAAGTTTTCCTTCTCCTTCATCACCACAAGCAAGTCTACCGCTTTCTGGGTTAACAAAATTATAACCTAATTCTTTTAATGTATTAATATTTTTTTGAAGAATCGGATTTTTATACATATTAGTATTCATAGCAGGTGCTATGAGTACTTTTCCTGTAGTTGCCATCACTGTAGTTGTTAACATATCATCACATATACCATTTACTACTTTTCCAATTACATTAGCTGTAGCTGGTGCAATTAAAAATACATCTGCTTTTTTTGCTAAAGATATATGTTCAACATCCCAAGTTTTTGGTTCTTCAAACATATCACTTACTACATAATTTTGACTTAATGATTGAAAGGTTAGAGGTGTAACAAATTCAGTTGCACCCTTGGTCATAATTACATGAACGTTTGCATTTAGTTTTTTTAGTCTACTTACAATATCACATGCTTTATATGCTGCTATTCCACCACTAACACCAATTACTACAGTTTTATTCTTTAACATAACTTACTCCTCGATTAATTTACTTTGTTCTTCTGCATGTAATGCTTCTTGTATTTCTATTTCTTCCTCAGTTAATAATCTATAAGTTATTTTTCCTTCTGATATTTCTTCAGTAGCAAGCATTACTGGTTTCCCTTTGTTTATTTTACTATCAATGTATGGCTCATTCCCATCAACTATTTCTCTTGCCCTTTTTGCTACTGTTCCTACTAAATAATATCTGTTGTCTATCTTTGATAATACTTCATTTATAGATGGTTTCATTTTATAATTCCTCCTTAAATTTTCTTATTATTTCATCTTCATATCTTGTAGCTTTATTTTTTTCAGCGCTTATAATGTTTTCAATTTCTATTGCAGCTTCAACTTCTCTATTAGTTTCGTTGAAAATAAAATAGTTATAATCTTTAATTTGTTTGATTTCCTCAAAAGCACAGCTTAATCTTTCTTGCATTTGCTCCTCAGTTTCTGTTCCTCTAGAAGATAATCTACTTTGTAGTTCGCTAAGAGTTGGCGGTAAAACAAATATTAAAATTGCCTCTGGATAAATTTGCTTTACTTGTCTTGCTCCTTGCATTTCTATTTCAAGGACAACATCTTGTCCTTTTTCTAAGCACTCCATAACTGGTCCTTTTGGTGTTCCATAGAAGTTACTATAAGTATTTGCATATTCTAAAAACTCATTTTTACTTATCATATCATTGAACTTTTCATGTGTTAAGAAGAAGTAGTTTACACCTTCAACTTCACCAGTTCTTGCCTGTCTAGTTGTTGCTGATACAGAAAGTTTTAAATCTTTATTTTTATTCATTAATACTTTACAAATTGTGCCTTTGCCTGCACCAGATGGCCCCGATACAACTAATAAAAGACCTTTCTTGTTTATAACCATTAATATTTCATCCTTTCAACTTATCTATTAGTATTCTACATTTTTATAGCATTTATCACATTTAATGCTACTCAATGTTTTGTATCTGTTCTCTAATTTTTTCCAATTCACTTTTAACTTCTACTACTAAATTAGTTATATTTATATTAGATGATTTTGATCCTGTTGTATTAACTTCTCTATTCATTTCTTGAATTAAAAAGTCAATTTTTCTACCTATAGAATCATTTTTAACTACAGTATTTTTAAGTTGTTCAATATGACTTCTAAATCTAACAATTTCTTCTGTTATAGAGCTTTTATCTGCGAATATTGCAACTTCTTGAGCCAATCTATTTTCATCTATTATACTTGGATTTTCTAATATTTCACCAATTCTGGCATTTAACTTTTCTTTATATTCATCTACAATAGTATCTGAATATTTCTCTATTTGATCTACTAAATCACTTAATGCATCACATCTTTTTAACGTATCTTCTGCAAGTTTTTTACCTTCTTCTTGTCTCATTTGTCCAAGTTTTTCTAAGGTAATATCAAGTGCTTCTTTTAACATGCTCCAATATAAATCTTCATCTTCTTCTTTTTCCTCACATTTTATAATATCAGGAAACTTTGCCACGCTCATAACACTTATATCATCTTGTAAATCAAATTTTTCTTTTATTTCTTTTAAAATATTTACGTATTGAGTAGCCAATTTATTATCGAACTTTAAGTTTACATCCTCAGAACCGATTAAGTCAAGCTTTATATATAAATCTACTCTTCCTCTTTTAACAAAATTTTTTACGTAGTTTCTTATTTTATCTTCTAAAAAAGATATTTTTCTAGGTAGGCGGACATTTATATCACAATATTTGTGATTTATAGTTTTACACTCTACCAAAAAATGATAATTATCATTTTTAAATTCTCCCCTACCAAAACCTGTCATACTTATAGCCATATTTTATACCTCCAAAATTCCTTCGCATATTTTTTCTGCTCTTCCACTCATATAAGCTTTTTCATCAACTAGATCTATTTTTATACTACCACCTTCAGAAATAACATTTACGTTTTTACATACTTTATTTAAATAATTACTTATAATAACTGACGCTGTCATTCCCGTACCGCAACCTAATGTATATCCGCAACCTCTTTCCCATGTTCTAACTAATATGTTTGATTCATTTATAACTTTCACAAAATTCACATTAGTCTTTTCCAGAAAAATTTCATGTTTTTCTATTAATGGCCCATATTTATGTATATCTCCCATATTTATATCGTCTACAAAAACAATAGTATGAGGAACTCCCATCAACATAGAACTAATAGTAAATTTTTTATCTAATATTTGAATATTTTCATTTATAAAAACTTCTTTTTGAGTATCAACAGGTATATCATCAGGTTTAAAGCTTCCGATACCCATATTAACTGTAATTGTATCTATCTTATTGTCTTTAATGTTAATCTTTATCTTCTTTATTCCATCTAATGTATAAACATTAAATTCTTCTTTTTTAATTATATTATTGTCATAAACAAATTTAACAAAACATCTAAGCCCATTTCCACACATAGATGCACGACTTCCATCAGAATTATAGTATACCATTTCTATATCTGCCACATTACTATTTTTTACAACTAGTAAACCATCAGCTCCAACTGAAAATTTTCTATGGCAAATTTTCTTTGCTAATTTACCGTAGTTACCACTTTCTATACTGTCATTTCTGCCATCAATTGCTATGAAGTCATTACCTATACCTTGTAATTTCCAAAACTTCATTTATATCTCCCCTTTTATACAAACAGTTCTAACTTCATATTATACAATATTTTTTTAAAAAAATAAATATGAATACGTCCCTTACCTTCATTATATAATAATTCTTATAAATTGTTTTTATCATAATTTTTCTTAAATTCTTTCAAGTCATTCTTAATACTTTCATCTAAGTCATGCCATCTAATATTTCTTATAGCACCGTCCAAGGCGCATAGTCGATTTAAACAAGTGCTTTCGTCTATACTTTTAATTTTTATCCAAGCTTTTTTACTTCCTATTTCCCTTAGATTTTCAATGCTATTTATTCCAACTTCATTTAACTGCTTTTCTAATACTTTTCCTATATTAAGTAGTTTACTTAACTCTCCCATTTTATCACCTCCAACATTTCTTCTTAGTTATAATTTTATTGCATTTTCATATTTATGCAAAACTTTATGTTCCCACTATTCACATCTTGGTTATAATATGTAATAATAAGTTTATTACTTATGTTTGAAAGGAGAGTATTATGGCATTAGATGGTTTAGTTATTCATAGCTTGGCTTATGAGCTTAGTACAAAGCTTGTAGGCGGTAAAATTGATAAAGTTCATCAACCAGAAAATGATGAATTAATCTTATATATAAGAAACAATAAAGAAAACTTTAAATTAATATTAAGTTCTAGTGCATCAAACCCTAGAGTTTATATAGCCAATGATTATAAAAAAGAAAATCCAATAAAGGCACCAATGTTTTGTATGTTACTTAGAAAATACATACAAGGCGGTATAGTTACAGCAATCTCTCAAGTTGATTTTGAAAGAATAATAAAAATCAGCATTGAATCTTTCGATGAATTAAAGGAAAAAACAACAAAAGATATTTATATTGAAATAATGGGAAGACATAGTAATATAATTTTAACTCAAAACAACAAAATAATAGATTCTATAAAAAGAATTCCCCCTAGTATAAGTAGAGTTCGCCAGTTACTTCCTAATATAACTTATGAACTTCCACCAGCACAAAATAAAATTAACCCTGTAAAGGGAGCATCTATAAAAAGCTTTATCAATAATTTAAGAGAATTCGATGGACCTATATACAAATGTATCTACAATAAATTTTTAGGAATAAGTCCATCTGTAGCTAAAGAAATTTGTTACAGAGCTAATTTAAATCCTAATGAAAAAGCAGAGGATAAAACTCGTGATGAATTATCTGTTTTATATAAAGTTTTTTCTGATTTATTTACTAAAATAAAAAACGACAACTATGACCCTTGCATTGCTATAGATGAAAGTATAGATAAAGTAATTGATTTTAGTTGTATAGATCTTACCTTCTTAACAGGAAACAAATTCATAAAAAATGATTCTATATCCCAAATTATTGAGGATTACTACAAAACTAAAGATTTTAAGGATAGAGTTCATCAAAAGACTTCTGATTTGAGGAAAAGTATTTCTATTAAATTAGATAGACTTTATCATAAACAAAAGAAAATAGAAAAAGAATTAAGAGATGCAGATAATGCTGATGAATTTAAAGTAAAAGGAGAGTTACTTACTTCATATATATACATGATAGAAAAAGGTATGGAAAGTGTAGAAGTAGCAAACTTCTATGATGAAAACTATTCAAATATAACAATACCTTTAAATAGAAATTTAACTCCTTCTGAAAATGCTCAAAAATATTTTAAAAAATATAGCAAATTAAAAACGGCAAAAATAGAATTAACTTCTCAAATCACTATTTGTAATGAGGAAATTGAGTATTTAGAAAACATAATGCTTGGAATTGAAAACTGCGAAAATCTAGATGAATTAGCAGATATTAAAGATGAATTAATTAAATTAGGATATGCTAAAGCTCCTTATAGATATAAGGCAAAAAAAGATATAAATCTTACAACAAAGCCTAATCAGTTTACATCTTCTGATGGATTTACAATTTTAGTTGGAAAAAATAATAAACAAAATGATTATTTAACATTAAGAATTGCTGATCCAGAAGATATTTGGATGCATACTAAAAATATACCTGGATCTCATGTTATTGTTAAATGTGCAGGAAAAAAAATCTCTGATGAAACATTATATGAAGCTGCCATGCTTGCTGCTTTCTATAGTAAAGGCAGAATGTCTTCTCAAGTTCCTGTGGATTACACTATGAAAAAACATGTAAAAAAGCCTAGTGGATCAAAACCTGGCATGGTTATTTATGAAACTAATAGCACGATTTATGTTACTCCAACAGAAGAAATAGTGGTAAAATTAAAAAAATAATACTAAAAAGGCAATAAGTTTTCAGGCTTATTGCCTTTTTATATATTTATACAAATTCTATTTGTATAAAATTAATGGTAGAGTTACTTTACCGTGGTTATAAAATAATTATGATTGAAAAAAATAATGACACAAATATAATCAACTAACACTCTAAAACATTTTCCTCTTATTTTCGTTATATTATTTACAATCTTACTGACTTACTATATATTTTAATTATAATAGTATATTTTGTCTAAATTTATCTAATTTACAGTAATTTTTATTATAAGTTAATATATTAAAATTTCAAAATAAAATTTTTGTATAGGGGGGAATCTATGAAAAAAATAACAAGATCATTTCTTGCTATATCACTTACAATCGCCATGATTTTTCAAAATATATTGTTCATAAGTAATGGTAAGGAAATAAATACAGTGGAAACAAGTAAGGATATTTGTATTAGTAGTAATTCTTTAGAAAGCCAATCTTCTACTGCACAACCTGATCCAAAAACTATCCCACATCGCAACATGGGAGAAACATATTCACTTCAAAATCAAGTACCAAATTTAGAAACTAAAACTTTGAATAAGAATAATTCTATAGGATTGGGAACAGTGACTAAAACCACACTAAATGTAAGAAGTGGCCCATCATCATCTTATAGCATTGTAGGTACATTAGATAATAGTACTAACGTAGACATACTTGGTAGGGATAATAATTGGTATAAAATATCAACTGACAATATAACGGGATATGTATCAGCATCTTACATTAAGTTAAGTCCTCTAGAGAAAGGAATTGATGTAAGTAAATGGAATGGAACTATAGACTGGAAGAAAGTAAAAGCCGATGGAATAGATTATGTAATAATACGAGGGGGATTTGGAAATGAAACTGTAGATCCACAATTTCATTCTTATATGAAAGGTGCCTGTGATGCTGGATTAAAAATTGGTGTTTATTGGTTTAGTTATGCTACTTCTGTAAATAAAGCTAGGGAAGAAGCTACAAAGTGTTTAGAAACCATTGCTCCTTATCGAAATAAAATAACTTACCCTGTATTTTATGATTATGAATATGCTAGCGTAGATTATGCTAAAAAACGCGGAATAAAAATTACAAAGAGTTTATCATCTAAAATGGCAGATACTTTTTTAACTACAATAAAAAAAGCAGGATATTTAAATGGTATATATACTAATAAAGACTTTGGAGACAAATATTTTTATGAAGATATGTTATTTGCCAATAATTTATGGATTGCGCAATACTCATCTGCTTGTACATATAATAAACCATATATAATGTGGCAATATACAGAAAAAGGTAAAATTAATGGTATTGGTTCATCCAGTAAGCCAGCTTACTTTGACATGAACTATACTTATTTAAAACCAACGAATAACCAAATACCAAGTAATAAAATTGACTTGTCTTCATCTACAATAAATGAAATAAGCTCAAAAACATATACTGGAAGTGCTATAAAACCTAGTATCACGGTTACTTCCAACAATAAATCACTAAAAGTAAATGAAGATTATACTCTTACTTATTCTGATAATAAAGATATTGGAACTGCAAAAATTTTAATAAAAGGAATGGGCAATTACACAGGAGAAAAAAACTTAACATTTAAAATAATACCAAAAAAAATTTCTAACCTTTCTTTATCAACAAAAACTACGAATTCTCTTGCTTTGTCATGGTTTAAATTCGATAATATAACTGGATATAAGGTCTATAAATACGATTCAAAATCTAACGCTTATAAACTTCTAAAAACAATAGACAATTATTCAACTACTTCTTATACTGATACGAAACTATCTGATGCAACGGTTTATAAGTATAAAATAAGAGGGTACAAGGTAGTAGGAAATGAAACTTATTATGGGCCTTATTCAGATGAATTTACAGAATCTACTAAAGTAAATACCGCAACTAATCTTAATTTAAAAACTAGAAATGCTAATTCTTTAACATTATTTTGGAACAAATTAAGCAAAGTAGATGGATACAGAATTTATAGACTTGATACAAAAACAGACACTTACAAACTAGTAAATACAATTTACGGTAATTCTATAATATCTTATACAGATACTAATAGAGCATCAGCAACAAACTATTATTATAAAGTCAAAGCTTTTAAATCTATCAATGGTGTAAAACATTATGGCAACTATTCGCCAAGATTAAAAGCTACAACAAGACCATCTCAACCAAACTTATCTTTACGTTCAACTACTTCAAAATCTATAAAGTCAAGTTGGACAAAAATAAGTAAAGGAACTACAGCCTATGAAGTGCGTATGTCAACTTCTAAAAATGGAACTTTTAAAACCATTGGTACCACTAAAAATACAAGCTTTACGAAAAATAATTTAAAAAAAGGAAAAGCATACTATTTTAAAATTAGGGCTTATAAAGTCGTTGATGGCAAAAAAATATATAGTTTATATAGTAGTGTAAAAAGCACAAAGTGTAAATAATTAAAAGGGCTTACTCTCTAAGCCCTTTATTGTTAGATTATATAACTCCCATTATTTCAAATAATTTTCTAAAATTATTCACTGTCTTATTACTTAAATTTATTGATTTACATTTTACTTTATCATAAAATTCTTTAGCTGCCATGGTTTTATTATCAGTATAATTTATACTAAATTTATTCTTATCTTCTTCACTAATAAGAGTTTCTACAAACTCTGCATATTTATAAATATCCTTATCCTTGTTATCGTAAGTATCATTACAATTCACAAAAAATATATCTTTATTTATTTTTAAATTTAAGTTTTCTACTAATTTGTCACATTCTACAAATCCAGCCTTATCATAATCTAATATTACCTTAAAATCACATCCCCAACCAATTAATATTGACACAATTACATTTACATTCCCTGCGCCAACAGCTGGGATAATATATGGCATTTTTTCCTCGGGCACATTAAAATAATATAGCATTGCCGTATAATACATATAGTCCGTTATGCCTTCTGTTACAATATTTAATTTTCCTCCTTGTGGCCCAATATTAAATCTTAAATCTGCACCTATAGCTTGAACTAATGGACTTAATGTTTCTCTTTTTGATACACTATTCAATTTATTATCATAAGCAGTATTGTAAATATTTGTATTACCTTTTTCATCTTTTTCTATTGCCCTTATATTTATAATATTATTGGAATCTATCATATAAGGTGAGTGTGTGGAATAAACTACTTGATTATTATTTTTACATAAATCATAGAATAACCTTAGTAGTTCTCTTTGAGCATTTACATGAAGATATACTCCCGGCTCGTCTAGTAAGTAAATTACATTTGTATCTTTTATATTATTTGCTAATATATCTATAAATAAATTCAAATACCATTTAAGCCCATTACTTCTTTCGCTAATATTAGTTGTAATTTCATTTGTTTTCACAAGTATTTTTATAAAATCATTTTTAAAAGATATTTTAATTTGAACATTTTCTTCACAATAAAATTCATTAAATCTTTTTTGTATATTGTACTTAACTTTTTCTTTTATTTTATTTCTAAATAGTTCTAATTGATTATCGTCATCATTTTCCATGGCAAGTAAAAATTCCTGTGTATTTATTTCGCTTGCTAATAAAAATTTATATAAAGCTCCCCTTCTATCTTTTATTTGTTTTTTTACTTCTTCCAATTGATATTCACTTTGCAATTCCTCTTCATTTTTTCTATGATAAAATATGGGTAAAAGTGAGTATTTTTTTCTTATTTTACTTTTAACAATTTCTAAATGCCTTATAAGAGTATATCTTTTTTCATCATAAATCATATTAGACTTATCATCCATTTGTATATTGTCAGAAAAATCATCTTCTTCACTAACACAAATGTAGTCTCCCTCATAAGAATTTAGAATATAGAGTAACTTATTAAGTGTCTTCTTATACTTAATCCAAACAGTATTATCAATATTTTCCATTATACTAATATATTTAGCTACTTCACTCAAAAATTCACTGTCCATGCTATCATAATAATTTTCATGTAAATACAAAATCAGTTCACTTTTCAAATAATTAATTGATTTAATTAGCTCTATATCCTCATTAAATAACCTAGAATACCCTCCCTTGAATTCAATTTCCCTATATTTTGAAAAATAAAAATAAGTAACATCATGTTTAATATCCTTATATTCTTTTAATAGCTCTATTTCATTTTCAGTAAATTTAAGTTCTACAACTAAAGATAACTCTTCATCTAAAAATCCATTGTTAAACTTATAAAAATCATCTAATATATAGTGACTAAAAGAAATTGCTCCTAGGATTTCAAGCACATTACTTTTACCACTATCGTTTTTACCTATTAATGCAGTAACATCATCTTCTAACAATAATGTATTTCTTTGTGTTCCTATTGATTTGTAATTATTTATTATTACACTTGATATCCTCATACAATTCACGCCCCAATTTAATCTTCTATAAATTATATTAATATAAGTATAAAAAAAATCACAAATTATATATAGATATAATTTGTGATTTAGCATTAAAATTTATTATTTTATGCTGGAAGTTCTTCAATAGTACTTCCATCTTCTTTTTTAAAGTCACTATAATTTATTAATCTGTTAACAATTATACCTACTAAAGCCGCCAAACTAAGTCCTGTTAGCTTTGCATTGCTAGCTATATTAATACCTATTTCTACTCCTGTAAAGTGTTTTACATAACAAGTAGTAAGGCCAATAACTAATATTATTAACATTACCGAAAGATTTCCATTTTCTTTATAACATTTGCTGTCTCTTATAGTTTTTATTCCTATGAAAGTAATCATTGAGAATAAGTAAATACTAATTCCACCCATAACTGCCGTTGGTATAGATTGCAAAAATGCACCAAACTTACCTACACAAGATATTACTATGGCAAACACTGCAGTAAGTCTTAATAGTTTAGGATCATAATTTTTAGTTATGGCAAGTAATGCTGTATTCTCACCATAAGTTGTATTTGCTGGTCCACCCATAAACCCTGCAAATAAAGTTGCTATACCATCTCCTAGTAAGGTTTTATGAAGTCCTGGATCTTCTAAGAAATTCTTGCCAACAACTGCACCATTAGTAGTTATATCTCCAACGTGTTCCATAAATACAGCTAAAACTACTGGCGCTATAATTATTACCGCTTCTAGTGAAAACTTTGGTGCGGTGAAATTTGGGATAGAAAATAAACTTGCTTGACCTACTGCACTAAAGTCTGTTATTCCAACAAGTTTACTTACTACTATACCAACAAATATTGCTATTATCACACTAAATTGTCTAATGCTACCTTTAACAAATTGATTAATTCCTACTGCCACACCTAAAGTTATAAGTGCCACTAGTATGTTATTCATAGCCATATCTATAGCTGTTGGTATTAAATTTAAACCTATTACTATTATCATAGCTCCTGTAACTTGTGGTGGAAAGAATTTTTTAACTTTTTCTGGTCCCACAACTCTTACTATTATTGACATAACTACATATATAAGACCTGCCACAATTATACCACCTTGGGCATAAGACAGGTCTCCATTAAAAGACTCTGCAACTTGATTTATTACTGATATAAAAGCAAAACTTGATCCTAAAAATACTGGTACTTTAAAATCTGTGCACTTATGGAATAATAGTGTTCCAACTCCTGCACAAAATATTGCTACTGATGGATCAAACCCCGTAAGCAGTGGAACTAATACGGTAGCTCCAAACATTGCTAACAAATGTTGTATTGATAAAATGGCTTTTTTCATTTTTTCCCCCTAAGATTTTAACTATATCGTTGATTTATTCTTCTATGCTAACTGAATCCTCTGCATCGCACTCATTTAATTTAACAGATATTATTTCTGTTTTTGATGTTGGTACATTTTTACCTACATAATCTGCTCTAATAGGTAGCTCTCTGTGCCCTCTATCTACTAAAACTGCCAATTGTATAGCTTTAGGTCTTCCTACATCCATAAGTGCATTTAAAGCTGATCTCACTGTTCTTCCTGTGTATAATACATCATCAACTAATACGACTATTTTATCTGTAATATCAAAATCTATTTTTGTTGAGTTAACAACTGGATCAATTTGTTTTTTACTTAAATCATCTCTATAAAGAGTTATATCCATTTCACCTATTTCTATTCTTTGGCCTTCTATAGCTTCAATTTTATCTACTATTCTACTTGCAACTGGAACACCTCTAGTCTTAATACCTATAAGTACTACATTCTCTATTCCTTTGTTTCTTTCAATAATTTCATGACTTATTCTTGTTATTGCTCTTCCTATTGCTTTTTCATCCATTATTTTTGCCTTTTGCATAAGAATCCTCCTAAAATTTTTGTATTTAAATAATTTTGTTAAATACCATGTAAATTCCAAAGAAATATTATTGTACATAAAAAAAACTTCTTATCTTAAGACAAGAAGTTAGTATTTTTCCACATAAAAAAATTCTATTGTTACATGCCTTATGATCTCTCTGTATCATTTTAAAGGTATTTAATTACTATCACCTATTATATATAATTAATAAGTTTTTTTCAAGTATATTTTACATTTTCCGTTACTTTATTCTATTAAGTATTTTTTGGAAATATATTGGTAACTCTGAATTAAATTCTACATATTCATTTTTACTAGGATGAATAAATCCTAATTTCTTAGCATGAAGGGTTTGCCCTTCCACTTTTAATTTGTTATTTTTAGGACCATATAAAGGATCTCCTAAAAGTGGATGATTTAACGATGCTGCATGAACTCTAATTTGATGAGTTCTCCCTGTTTCTAATGTAGCTTTTACTAAAGTATAATTTTCAAATCTTTCGATTACTTCAAAATGAGTTACCGCTCTTCTACCATCTTTAACTATAGCCATTTTTAATCTATCTTTCGGATTTCTTCCAAGAGGCTTGTCTACCGTTATTTTATCTTCTTTAAGTACACCATGACAAACAAATTCATACTCTCTAGTTATTGAGTGATCTTTCAATTGATTCGCTAAGTAATTATGTGCATTATTATTTTTTGCAATCATCAAAAGCCCAGAAGTATCTTTGTCAATTCTATGGACTATACCTGGTCTAATTACACCATTTATAGATGATAAATTATCTTTACAGTGATATAAAATTGCATTTACTAAAGTATTATCATAGTTTCCTGGCGCAGGATGAACAACCATATTTTGCGGCTTATTCACTATTAATAAATCATTATCTTCATATACTATATCTATGGGAATATTTTGTGGAGTAATTTCCAATAATTTTGGTGCTGGGATTTCAATTACTATTTTATCTTCTTCTTTGACTAAGTATTTTGCTTTTTCGATTTTATCATTAACTTTGACTTTTTTGTCTTTAATAATTTTTTGTATATAACTTCTAGACATATCTCCTAGCTGATTTGATAAATATACGTCTAATCTTTCTCCTTCTTCTTCTTCAAGAACTAAGAATTCTCTTATTTCATCCATTATTTCACCTGCTTCTCATCTTCTTCACTTGTAATTATATATATACATAGTAGTATTGTCCCTACTACTACAAAACAATCTGCTAAGTTAAATACATAGTTCCATATTATACGAAAATCTAAATAATCAATTACATATCCTAATCTAACTCTATCAACTAAATTTCCTATGGCACCTGATATTACTAGCAGTATTCCTATTTTACCAAGATTATTCACTTTTTTAGTATGTAAGTAATAAAGACCATAACAAGAGGCAATTGCTGCAACAAATATAAAAATAGTTTGATTATTTTGTAGCATACCAAAGGCTGCTCCCCTATTCTCCACATAAGTTAAATTAAAAATATTATTTATAACAGAAATACTTCCTATTCCTTTTAAATAATTTAATGCCCAATATTTTATTATTTGATCTAATCCAATTAATATAACTACAATAAGTTCATACATTTTCAAAATCCTCCTAAACAAGTCCTATCTTATTATTATACAAAAAAAGCATCTTTAAAGAAACAAATTTCTAAAAGATACTTTTTTATATTGTATATTGTTTAATTAGGAACTTTTTCATTGTTTGTATTTTTTTCTAAATGCTCTATTAATTCTGAAATTGTAACAAACTTATATCCCTTTTCCAATAAATCTGGAATTATTATATCTAAAGCTTCTATTGTTTGAGACTTAGAATTTCTTATTTTATTATAGTCATGTAACAATATTATACAACCATTTTGTATACCACTTTCTATAGATTTTACAATAGAACCAACTCCTGGACTTTCCCAATCTCTAGCATCTACATAAGACCAAAGCACTATATTCATATCTTTCTCTTTTATTATTTTGCACATATCTTTACTTATAGCTCTATATGGTGGCCTAAACGTTTTTGGATATATTCCTGTTACAGATTTAACTGCACTTTGGGTGTCTCCAATTTCCTTTTTTATTCTGTTGTATCCATTTTTTGATACATTTATATGTGTATAAGTATGATTACCTATTTCATGACCTTCTTCATATTCTCTTTTTATTATTTTTTTATTGTATTGAACTTTTTCTCCTATAACATAGAATGTTGCCTTAACATTGTATTTTTTCAAAATATCTAATATTTGCGGTGTGAAATCTTCATCAGGACCATCATCAAATGTCAATGCAAGAAGTTTCTCGTTTGTATTGCCACATTTAATTATTAAATCTTCATAATCAAGTTTTGAAGCATTTTCAAATATTCCTGTTTCTATATCTTTATTAGATATATTTCTAATACTTATACCTATTAAAACTATTGCACCTAAAATTAATGCATAAATAGTCTTTCTCATATGAAGCACTCCTTACTTATTTTATTCAGTTTCTCCATCCAAACCATTTTTGTTTAAATCAGTTAAATCTTTAATATACTCACTATAATACATATTATCGTATGAATTAAGTGGATTTTTATCCATATGTTCATTTTCATCTGGTGGAGTAATAATTTCTTTTGCGCAAGAAGAACAAAGAGTCGTTTCTGGTATTATATCTAACCTTTCCTGTTCTATCTTTTTGTGACAATTTGTACAAATACCATAGCTGCCATCAGAAAGTTTCCCTAAAGCTTCATTTATTTCATTTAAAACATATTTTTCATGATTTATTAGACTATTATCCATATCATGCATATATACATCTGTACCTATATCTCCTATATGATTATCTACACTGGATAATTCTCCACTACTGTATTTTTCACTAGTATGCTTAGTTGTATTTCCAAATAGAGTATTGTCTTCCATTTCCTTTATGGTCTTTTTTACTTGATCTTTTTCATTTTCTAGTTTTTTTCTGTAGTCCATAATATCACCTCATTTTTATCTATATTCTTGTACTATGTTTAATAATTTTGCTATGTATCTTCCAATAATAGGCAAATCAACCCAACTAAATAGCATGGCAAGTACTATAGCTGTAAGAACTGTAAATCCAATTGCTTGTCCAAATCCCTTTCCTACACCAGCAATAAAATTAATAATAAATAATCGCCTTTTACTATCTGTCAAATACATATAGTCTCTAATTCTGCTTCTTTCGATTATTAGTATTAGTTTTTCTAAATATCTTTTAATGATACCTAATTCTTTTTGTGAATCGTCACTTAGATACATTCCATTGATAAGTCTATCAATATCTTCAATACTTACATATTCCTCAGTATTTTTTTTACATTTTTCTGTATAGGAGGCTTCTACAGCCTTATCTATATCTAAATAGTTTTCATCTTCAACATTGAAATTTTCTTTTTTATTTTTATAATTTTCAAGATTTTCTGCAGATATACGAGTTTTAAACTTCATTATTCCACATCCTTTTATATTTTCATAACATCAAATTTAGTATATGAAGAAAACTTTTAAAAATACAAAACAAAGACTAAGTAATTTTCATTTTCTTAGTCTTTCCCTTTTCATTATTAATTATTTCTTTTTTCTATTAGAATAAAAAAAGGAAGCCAAATTAGCTTCCTTTTCTGCTATAATGCTCTTAGCATTTTTAGTACTATATCTTTTGAATTTTCAGCAGCTTCTATAACAAATTCATCATATGTTACATTAGCACTTCCATCAGCTTTATCTGACATGGCTCTTATTATTACAAATGGAATATTATTTAAGTAACACGCATGAGCAATTGCAGCTCCTTCCATTTCTCCACAATAAGCATTAAAATCATTTTCTAGTTCTTCTTTTAATTCTTTAGAAGATATAAATATATCTCCTGTTGCAACTCTACCTTTAACTATTTTAAACTCTTTATCTTTTACTTGATCAAGAGAAGATTCATATGCAGCATTTATAAGTCTTTCATCTGCTATAAATATGGAATTATCCATTTGTGGTATTTGTCCTTTTTTGTAACCAAAAGCTCTAGCATCCACATCGTATTGTATTGCTTCTGTTGATATTACTATATCATTTACATCTAGTGATGAGTGTATAGCCCCTGCTACGCCCGTATTAACTATGGCATTTACATCAAATTCACTTATTAATATTTGAGCACATAATGCAGAGTTTACTTTTCCTATTCCACATTGTACCAATACGATTTCTTTATCTTCTAGCTTTCCTTCATAAAATGTTAAACTTGCTTTATTAACAGTTTTTTCTATGTTCATTAAACTTCTTAGAGTTGTTACCTCTAATTCCATAGCCCCGATTATTCCTACTTTTTTCATATGTCCTCCTAATTTACGTACATTTTTAATAATAAGAATTTTATTATTAAAAAACCGTTCTAATAAATTAGAACGGATATTTTCAATATATTTAATAATATGTTTTATATAAAAATTTGTCAAGAAGCTAAATCTATATAACTGCCACCAATACTGCACCTTCTGATGTATAAACACCCATAGATGGACCTATTTCCATTACAAAAACTTCTTTAAAGTCATGATAATTTTCTAATACTTCTTTTACTTTCATAGCTCTTTCTGGGCAATTTGCGTGACCTATAGCTAGTTTAGTTCCACTTGTTTTGTTAACATTATTTTTTATATAATCTATAACTTTATTTATTGAGTTTTTATCTCCTCTAGCTTTATCTATAGGCTTAACTAAACCATCAGTAACATGAACAATGGCTTTCAAGTTTAAAGCTCCTATTATTTTTCCTGCTAGAGCATTTATTCTTCCACCCTTTATTGCATTTTCTAAGGTGTGTAAAGCTCCATAAAATACTAATTCATATTTTAATTTTTCAATAGCGTTTACTATTTCATCCATATTTTTATCTTCATCTATCATATTTGCGATTTTTGATACTAATAATGCTTGACCGATTGATCCCGTAGTAGAATCGATTATCTCTATTCTCTTTTTACTTCCGTTTTCTTCCTCATACATATTCTTTGCAAGTACTGCACTATTATAGATTCCTGATAATTTGCTTGTTAAACATAATACTATAATGTTGTCTTCCTCACAATCAAATGCATCTAAGAATTGATTAGGAGATGGACATGATGTTTTTGGTAATTCACTATAGTCTTTCATCATTTCATAAAATTGTGGTATAGTTATATCTGTTCTTGTTGAGTAACTTTTATCTCCAAAAGCAACCATTACATCCACTATTTCAACTTTACTACTCTCTATAATTGCCTTAGAAAGATCACAACTACCATCTGTTATTAATTTAATATTTTTCATTCAAAAATACCTCTCCTTAAATATAGTACATCAAATCGGTCAACTGACCGAGCAATAAGTATATTCTATCTTTTATAAGGATTTTTGTCAATATTTATAGAATGAAAATGTTTTTTGTAGTTTGACAATATTTTTTTGTAACATTATAATAGGTGTAGATAAGTAAAGTTAGGAAGGTTTATAATATGAAATTAGATAGAGGAACCAAGCAAAATCATAACATGAAGGAAAAGATTTTATTAACTTCTATTGATTTAATGACTAAAAATGGTATAAATAATACTTCTTTAGCAGATATTGCGAGAGAAGTTAACATAAGTAAAGGCACATTATACTATCATTATTCATCAAAGGACGATATTATATTCGATATAGCAGATAATCATTTAAGTATAATATCCGAAGCATTATTAGATTGTTTAAAAGAAATAAATTTTCATTTTACTACAGAAGAATTTGTATTAGTGGTGCTTAAAAACATTTCAAACATTGAAAGTACTGGTAGAATTCATATGTATTTAATTTGTGAAGCAATAATGGGCAATAATGCATTAAGAGATCGAATTGGTCTTAAATATGTTGAATGGAGAAATACTTTGGAAAATCAAATGACTCAAATTATAAGCGATAAATCACATGCAAAAGGCGCTTCTTTCTTATTAATGTCTGTAGTAGATGGACTAGTAATACAGGCACTTTTAAAAAGTGAAAAAATACCTTACGCAGAAATAGCTAAATTCTTAATAGATTATTCAAATAAAAATAGAACTACCTCTTTATAATTATTAACTAAGAGGTAGTTCTATTTTTATCTTAAGTTACTATTTTCTAATAACTTTTATTCCTGTATCATGTCCATTTAAGTCAAACACTTCTAAAGTATTATCTTCTACTCTTTCTATATCTAATGCTAAAGTTTCGTTTTTGATATATTGGTCAAAATTACTTATAGCCTTAGCTATTTCATCATTTCCACAGAATTTTATATCAATATTATCTAGTACTTCAAAATCATTAGATTTTCTTAATTGTTGAACTTTTGATATGAATTCTCTTGCATATCCTTCTTCTATTAATTCCGGAGTTAAGTTTGTATCAAGAATTACGAATATGTTATTTTCCATACATACATCGAACCCTTCTTTAGAAGATATATTTATTAGAACTTCATCTTTACCAAATTCAAATATTTCTCCAGCTAAGTCAACTGCTACCTTTTCCCTAGATTCTAACTTAGGTACTACTTCATTAGCATTTAATTTTCCTAAAACTCCAGCAAACATTCCCATTTTCTTACCTAAAATAGGTCCTAAAGCTTTAAAGTTTGGCTTTAAGCTATAGTTCATATATTCGCTTAAATCTGCTGCAAATACTACTTCTTTGACATTAAGTTCTTCTTTTATTAAGTCTACAACGTCACTTATTTGAGCTTCATATTTTCCATCAACTAAAACTTTTTGAATTGGTTGACGAACTTTTATTTTACTTTCTTCTCTAGATGCTCTACCTAAAGTAACTAAAGCTTTAGTTATTTCCATTTTTTCTTCTAACTCTAAATCTATTAATTCTTCATTAGCTCTTGGATATGAAGCTAGGTGAACTGATTCTTCATTAGTTAAATCTCTGTATATTTCTTCAGAAAGATGTGGAGCAAATGGAGCTATCATTCTACAAAGTTCAGTTAATAATTCATAAGTAGTATTGTATACTGCTTTTTTATCTTCTGTTAACTCAGTAGCCCAGAATCTTCTTCTTGAACGTCTTATATACCAGTTAGATAAATCATCATTAATGAAAGCTTGTATACTTCTTATCGTTTTGTTAACTTCAAATATTTCCAAGTTTTCTTCAGTTTCTTTCTTTAAATGGTTGAATCTTGATAATATCCATCTATCAAGTTCTGGTCTATCTTTATAATCCACAAAGAAATCAGTTGGATTTACTTTATCTGTATTCGCATATAAAGCAAAGAAGTTATATACGTTTTTGATAGTTCCTATAAACTTACTTTGTATTTCTCTAAGACCTGATTCGTCAAATCTTATTGGAGTCCATGGTGGAGATACGTATAATAAATACCATCTTAAGGCATCAGCTCCATATTTATCAAATAATTCAAATGGATCTACTGTATTTCCTCTAGACTTACTCATTTTCTTACCATCTTTATCAAGAACAAGGTCATTAACAAGTACATTCTTGTAAGGAGCTTTTCCTGTTACAAATGTTGATATGGCAAGTAAAGAATAGAACCATCCTCTAGTTTGATCTATACCTTCACATATATAATCTGCTGGGAATAATTGATCAAAGTTTTCTTTATTTTCAAATGGATAGTGATGTTGAGCAAATGGCATTGCACCACTATCGAACCAACAGTCTATAACTTCTGTTACTCTTGTCATTGGTTTACCACAACATTCACATTTTAAATGTATATCATCAACATAAGGTCTGTGAAGCTCAACAGTTTTTGGATCTATATTTTCTATTGCTTTGGCAGCTAATTCTTCTCTTGATCCTACTGACTGCTTATGACCACATTCACATCTCCATACGTTAAGTGGAGTACCCCAATATCTTGTTCTTGATACTGCCCAGTCATTTAAGTTTTCTAGCCAGTTACCAAATCTTCCTTCACCAACGAACTTTGGATACCAATTAACACTATTATTATTTTCTATTAATTTATCTTTTAGTTTTGTCATTTCTATATACCAGCTTGGTTTTGCGTAGTATACAAGTGGTGTTTGACATCTCCAGCAGTGTGGGTAATTATGTTCTACTTTTATTTTTGAGAATAATTTATTTTCTTTTGCTAACCATTTTATTATCTCAACGTCTAATCCGTCTTCCATAACGAATTTACCTTCCCATGGAGTAGCTGTAAATTTACCACTTTCATCAACAGGTTGTAATACTGGTAAATTGTATTTTCTTCCTAAGTTGTAGTCATCTTCTCCGAAGGCTGGAGCAGTATGAACTATACCTGTCCCATCTTCAGTTGTTACATAATCACCTAAAGTTATGAAGAATGCTTTTTCATCAGTTGTT
The DNA here is from genome assembly GCF_036812735.1 of Terrisporobacter glycolicus ATCC 14880 = DSM 1288. NCBI lineage: Bacteria > Bacillati > Bacillota > Clostridia > Peptostreptococcales > Peptostreptococcaceae > Terrisporobacter > Terrisporobacter glycolicus. The sequence continues at coordinate 2,970,331 of NZ_CP117523.1, forward strand.
ACAAATGGCATTAATTGTTCATATTCAACACCTTCTAAGTCAGCACCTTTCATTTCTTCTAATATTTCATAAGTTCCCTCTCCTAAAACTTTATTAGCTAAAGGTTTTGACACATAGTATATCTCATCATCTTTTTTAACTTTTAAATAATCTACTTCACCATTTACTGTTAATGCAACGTTTGAAGGTAGAGTCCAAGGAGTAGTTGTCCAAGCTAAGAAGTACTCATTTTCAGCATTTTTTCTTTTGAATTTAGCTACAACTGTATTCGTTTTAACCTCTTTATATCCTTGAGCAACCTCATGTGAAGCAAGACCTGTTCCACATCTTGGACAGTATGGAAGTATTTTATGTCCTTCATACATATATCCTTCTTTATTGAATTTATCTAATATCCACCAAACTGATTCTATATAGTTATTATCTAATGTTATGTATGGATTATCTAAGTCAACTTCATAAGCCATTCTTTCAGTCATGTTTCTCCATTTACTTTCGTAAGTAAATACTGATTCTCTACATTTTTTATTGAACTCAGCTATTCCATACTCTTCTATCTGTTGTTTATTAGTTAAACCTAATTCTTTTTCAACTTGAAGTTCTACTGGTAAACCATGAGTATCCCATCCAGCTTTTCTTTTAACTTGATATCCACTCATTGTTTTATATCTACAAACCCAGTCTTTTAAAGTTCTAGCAACAACATGGTGTATACCTGGGTTACCATTCGCTGTTGGAGGTCCTTCATAGAATACAAAGCTAGGATCATTTTGTCCTTTTTCTAATGTTTTTTCTAGTATATCTATTTGTTTCCAATATTCTGACACTTGACTCTCAGCATCTTTTACTGAAGAATCTACTAGTGGCTTAAATTTTGCCATGTTAAGTTCACCCTTTCTTAATCATTTATTAGTATAAAATTTAATTATTCCCATTTTTATTGACTTAAATGCCAATTCAAATATTTATAACTTTGGTTAGTTTAATTAAAAATATGGTATTTTGAATATAAAAAAACTCGTCCCCTAATAAAAGGGACGAGTTGAAATCGCGTTACCACCCTAGTTCTATATATACTTGCAAGTATATATAACACTCTATAGTTTAACGGCACTAACCGGCACAGCTTAATTGATTAAAATCTTTCAGCCTGCAGCTCCAGAGTGATTTTCAACTTTGTTCAATACATTGGTTCTCAGCTTATCCAACTCTCTGTAAAATATCCAAAAGTTTACTCTCTCTATCATTGCTTTTTAAAATATATAATTATATTCTTAAAGTATACAATAACTTATCTTTTCAGTCAACCTAATTATTATTAAAACATTTTTCTTATTCCATGGATGACGCAACTTCATCTTCTGCTAAAATATTATTATCCTCTTCAGGTAAGTCAATCATATTGAATGATTCATTGCAGTGCTCATCTACATTGAAAAATATCTCATCTATATTTGTCATTTCATCTTGAATTAAAGACTTAAATTTATTTCTAAAAATTTTAAACTCTTTAACTAAATCATCATATTCTTTTGTTAAGACTACTATTCTTTCTTTACAATTTTCTATAATTTGCTTTGATTTTAGTTCAGCATCTTCCACTATTATTTTTGCCTTCTTATTTGCAGCATCACAAGTATCTTTAGCTGCTGTTTGAGCAGTAATTAAAGTATCATTTAAAGTTTTTTCTATAGTTTTATATCTACTTACTTGTTCTTGATATAATTTTATTTTTTCTTTTAAATCTAAGTTTTCTCTATATAGATTTTCAAAATCTTCTTTTACTTTATCTAAGAATTCATCAACCTCATCTTCATGGTATCCTCTAAATCCCTTTTTAAACTCTTTATTTTCTATGTCCATTGGAGTTATCATATATTTCCCTCCTACAATAATATTTTTCCTTGAACTTTTATTTTTCCTTTTTTTGTTAAATCGCCAATACTATTTATTTGTGATCGTCCTTTTCCCCTTACAGAGATTAAAGACTCTGATTTTACTTCTTTTGAACAAGATGTGATTTTTTCATAATTCACCTGAACCTTTTCATTACTTATCAACTTAGCACTTTCTTGTCTTGATATATTATATAAACCACTTATTATACAATCTATTCTGTTTGAAGAAACTGTAAAGTTAATTTCTTTATAATTAGGTGGATTGTATACAACCTCTTTCCTAGAAATCTCTTTCAATTTCACGTTATTCCTAGCAACCTTTTCTAAGTTCATTAAAATAAAATCACATATATCAAAGGTAACAACTACCTGACAAAAGTTCTCATGTATAATTATATCTCCAATTTTTTCTCTCTTTATACCTAGACTTAACAAAGAACCCAGATAATCTTTATGACTGATTGATTTAAATTTAAAATTTCCTTCAATTTGTATAAATCTCAAAGTTTCTCTTATATCTTCATAGCCCATATAAAATGGATAAATAAATACCATTTTTCGTTCACTTTCATCGTATCCACCATCAACTGTATATTTTAAGTCATAGCTGGAATTTAAAATAGCTTTAACATTCTCCACTTCAAATGGATTTAGAAAATCACTAAATCTTACATCATAATTTTTTAAACAGCCATTTGCTTTGTCAATTATCCTAAACATCTTATTTTTTAAGTCTATATCTTTAATATGAGATGTTAATTTTAATTTGTCCATTTTATTATCTATTCTACCAAACCAAACTATATATTAGATTTTTAACCATTGATATTACAAAGAAAGCTATGATTGGTGAAAAATCAATTGGAATATCTATGTATCTAAATAAAACTTCTCTAATCGGACCTACTAAAGGCTCAGTAAACATACTTAATATCTCATATGCTTTTGAATATCTAGCTCCTGGAAACCAAGACATTAAACATTGTATTAAAATAAGCCAAGTTAGTATGTTCAAAAGCTTAATAAGCAATACGGCTATCATTTGCATGGTTTTTCTCCTTTATATATTATTTTTGCCACGGAAAAAATGCTTTACTTTCTAATTCTTTTTTTATATTTGCATCTATATCCACATTGTTTGGTGCTAATATAAATATTGACTTAGAAACTTTTTGCATACTTCCATCCAATATATATACTGCTCCACTTATAAAATAGTATATCGATTTTTTAAGCTCTGGCTCTTCTTCTACACTTTCTAAGTTAACAATTACAGCTCTTCTTTGTCTTAAATGATCTGCTATAATAGTTACATCATCGTATTTTTTAGGCTCAGCAATAACCACTTTCATTTGACTGTTAGTATGTATATTAACCACTTTACTACTTCTTGTTACATGAGAATTAGCAGCTTCTAATTTAGGTTCTTCTTGATCTTGTTCATCTTGAATACCTTCGTATCCTTCATCGTCTCCATCATATTCTTCTTCATCAATCGACATCCAATCTTTAAACTTCTTTATAAATCCTTCACTCATTTTATATTCCTCCCTAATATTTTCTATTTATTATAATTTCTTTGACCAAATATTGAAGTTCCTACTCTTACAATCGTAGCCCCTTCTTCTATAGCTATTTTGTAGTCATGGCTCATTCCCATAGATAAAGTATCCATTTCTACATTTGGTAAGTTTAAGTCATTAATTTTCAATGATAAATTCTTTAAACTTTTAAATACTTTTCTTATTTCTTCTTCAGCATCTATAAAAGGAGCCATAGTCATTAAACCTTTAATGTGTATATTTTTATAATTAGTAGATACATTCTTAACAAAATCTATTACGAATTCTTCTGCAAGTCCATGTTTACTTTCTTCTTTTGATATGTTAACTTGAACTAAGCAACTAATCTCTTTGTCTATTTTTTCAGCTCTTTTTTGAATTTCTTCACATAAAGATATTCTATCTAAGGAGTGAATCATATAAGCTTTATCAATTATATACTTTACCTTATTAGTTTGTAGAGTCCCTATTAGATGATATCTAACCCTATCACCAATAACTTCATATTTTCTAGCTAATTCTTGAGGTTTATTTTCACCTATATCTGTAATTCCTGCATCTATAGCCTCTAAAACCTTATCTACATCCACAGTTTTAGTAACTGCCATTAAATTCACATATTCTTGTCTATTACTTTCTTTTCTTATATTATCAATATTTTGTTTAATGGATATTATATTATCTTTAATTGACATAATTACCACCTTCTTATTAGTTATACTAGTTAATCTTTGCAATTCTTTTATTAATAAAATTTGGCTTTAAAATGATTCTGTCATGTAATTTAACCGTATTTATTCCACTAGCTTCATTACTTCTAAAGTCTACATATATGTAAGTATCGTCTTCAAAAGAAATTCCTTTAACTTCTATAAATTCAGGTTTATTATTTTCTTCATTTATTACATATACACCTGTTTTATTATCTTTTTTCACTAAAGATTTTTTTGGTATTCTTAAAGCTTCCATTTGTTTATATATTATATCAAATTCTTCCACTCTTGTATCATAAATTCCAATATTTTGTTGCGTAAATTTAACTATTACAATAGAATAATTATCCTTCTTACATATTTTATATATTTCACCATTTATTTCATCGTCCTTAATTTCAATTTTAACACTATCACCTTCATTAAACAACTTATTATCTTCTCTTACAAACGCCATATAACAATCATTATTATTTATTACTCTGGCTATAATACTGCCTTGTTTTACTTTTTCATGATCAGTTGCAGTTGGCATATAATTATTGCTTGCGTTATCTATATCTTCTCTAGTAATATTAGCTAAATAATCGCTTCCATATTTATTTTCATTGTTATCATACTTGTAAGATATAACCCCTGATTCACTTGCAGAGTAGTTAGTAGAATTAGATCTAATTTTTTCTTCTAATATATTTAATTCTTCTTTTTTTACAGATAATATTCCAATTTTCAATGAATTATTTTCACCTTCTAAATCTTTTATTTCTTCTTTTAATTTTTTTAAGTCTTCATTAATATCCTCATCTATATTGTTATTATATACATTAGCTATACTCTGAGATTTTTGAACTTTTTCATCCCTGTTCACTAACAAAGATAAAGTTCCATTAGTATCACTTTTTATTAAATATTCATCTCTTATAACAATAGCTTTTTCTTTTGTTTTCATAGTATAAAAATCATCTTTTAATACTAGTACAGATGTATTTAATCCTATTATTAAAGATATTCCTTTAAATATTAAGTATATAAATACTCCTAGTATAAAAAGTCTCGAACATTTTATTTTCTTCAATGGATTCACCCCAGTATTTAAATAATATTCTTCTTTAAAAGTAATTAATTTATAATTTCTTTAAATATTATTTAAATCCTTCTTAATATATAAATAGATTTACTTTTTAATCCTTATCTTCTATGCAAATTTCTTCTTTTTTCTTACAAAAACTAAACTTTGTTTCAGAAATCACAACTATAATAGATATAAAAACAAATCCTGTGGCAGGTTTTGTTATAATTTGTTCATTATAAACTATAATAAATAACATAACTCCAAAGTAAGCTTCCAAACTTAATATAAATGCTGCTAATCATAGATGTGAATAAGTACTTTTCAAATCAAAACTTTACCTAGTAATTAAACCATTCTTATAATATATCATTTAAATATATTTCAAAAAAATTATATATCTTTATACATACTTTATTTTCTTTGGATAAAAATAAGATAACGAAGTGTTTATTAGGAGGAAATAATATGTCTGAAAAAAAACTATATTGTAAAGCAACCAATTGTACTCATAATTACGATGAATATTGTCGCGCTGGTTACATAAATGTAAGAGGTAATTCTGCAGTAAAAACATCTGAAACTACTTGTTCAACATATTTTGCAGATAGTGTTGGTTTTTTTACTAGTGCTATAGAAGTAGGTGGATATACAACACCAGAAAATATAATTTGCGAAGCTTATAATTGTATTTACAATAAGGACACACGTTGTACCGCAAATAATGTTATGATTAATTCTCATTTTTCATCATGTGAAACATTTAAGTGCGAATAATAAAAAAAGAGAGATATTAATCTCTCTTTTTTTATTATGTAAATTAAAATTATTTTATAACATCTATACCCATATATGGTCTTAATGCTTCTGGTACTACTACTGAGCCATCAGCTTGCTGATAGTTCTCAAGTATAGCTGCAACTGTTCTACCTACAGCAAGACCTGAACCATTTAATGTATGGCAATATTCTGCTTTAGAGTTTTTATCTCTTTTAAATCTTATACCTGCTCTTCTAGCTTGGAAATCTTCACAATTTGAGCAAGAAGATATTTCAACGTATCTATTGTATGATGGCATCCATACTTCTAAGTCATATTTATACGCAGCAGTAAATCCTAAATCTCCTGTACATATTCTAACAACTCTATATGGTATGTTTAATTTTTGTAATAAATATTCTGCATTAGCAGTTAACTTTTCTAATTCATCATATGAAGTTTCTGGTGCAACTATTTTAACCATTTCAACTTTGTTGAATTGATGTTGTCTAACAAGACCTCTAGTATCTCTACCTGCAGAACCAGCTTCTGATCTAAAGCATGGAGTATAAGCAGTGTAATTTAAAGGTAATTCATCATATGATAGTATTTCATTTGCAACTATGTTTGTTAATGGTACTTCTGAAGTTGGTATTAAGTAGTAATCAGTATCTTCAACTTTGAACATATCTTCTCCGAATTTTGGAAGCTGTCCAGTTCCTATAAATGAGTTTGTATTAGCCATAAATGGTGGTATAAACTCTGTATATCCTTGTTCTTCTGTATTTGTATTTAAGAAGAAGTTAGCTACGGATCTTTCTAATCTTGCACCTTTGTCTCTATATAATGTAAATCTTGAACCAGTTATTTTAGCTCCAGTTTCAAAATCTAATATTCCTAAGTCAGTACCTATATCCCAGTGAGCTTTGAAATCAAAATCAAACTTTCTTGGCTCTCCCCATTTTCTAACTTCTACGTTATCATCATCAGTATCCCCTTGAGGAACGTTTGCATTTGGAACATTTGGTATTCTAAGTAATCTATATTGTAATTCATCTTGAACTTTTTTAACTTTTTCATCTAAAACTTTTATGTTTTCAGACAATTCTTTAAGCTTAACTTTTTCTGCTTCAGCTTCCTCTTTTTTTCCTTCTTTCATTAGTTGAGGTATTTTCTTTTGTTCAACGTTCATTTCGCTTTTTAAAGTCTCAACTTCTTTTAATAATTCTCTTCTTTGATCGTCTAGTTCAACAACAGCATCAAGGTCGAATTCTTTTTCGCCCCTTCTATCCATTGCTTTTTTAATATCTTCTAGATTTTCTCTTATCCTTTTGATATCTAACATTTTCTTTCCTCCTACATTTTATGTACAAATTGAATTATGTATATTCCCTGAGAAATATAAAACATAAAGTATAATCAATCCATTTTAACTATATTTTAAGCATTATAAATTATATTGTCAAATAATTTAACTTCTATATAATGAATTTCAATATTATTACTTTATTATATATAAGATTATAACCAATAATATTAATTATTTCACATATTATTCTAAAAAATATAAAAAATTTGTATTAATATAAAAAAATGGTTCTTTATAAATAAAGAACCATCTTTTTTATTATTTATTTACATTTATAATTAATAAAATTCAATTCATATTAGTCTACTTTTTGCTTGTTTCTATTTTCCCAGAAATCAGCATTTTTAATTCCCAGTGATACTGGGTCAAATGAAATTTCTTCACTAGACTTACCAGATTTCAATTGGGATTCGTAGTCGTTAAAACACTTCATTACTATATTTGATAGCAGAAGTATCGCTACTATATTCAGCCAAGCCATAAGTCCAACACCTATATCACCCATTGTCCATGCAAGTCCTGCACTCTTCACACATCCAAAGAATATCATTAGCAACATTACAATTTTTAATACATGAGTTGCCATCTTATTTCCTTTACCAGTAAGTCTCTTAATCATATAGTTTAAGTTAACCTCAGCTATATAGTAATAAGCCATCAAAGTTGTAAATGCAAAGAAAAATAATGCTATAGCAACAAATGCTGCACCAAATCCACTTATTAATGTATTAACTGCACCTTGTGTATAAGCAGGCCCTATTTGTTCAACAGTATATTGAGGTCCCGCATTGTATATAACTTCACCAGTAGCATTGAAAGTAGTATAGTTATCAGTTATTAATATCATAAATCCAGTAGCAGAACAAACGAATAATGTATCAACATATACTGAGAAAGCTTGAACAAAACCTTGTTTTGCAGGGTGAGATACTTCAGCTGCTGAAGATGCTTGTGGCCCAGTACCTTGACCAGCTTCATTTGAATAAACTCCACGTTTAACACCCCAAGCTATAGTAGATCCTAATATACCTGCAAAAGTTTGTTCAAAACCAAATGCTGATTTAAATATTGTAGCTATAACTCCTGGTAAATGTCCTATATTAACTATTATTATTATTATTGACATTAATATATATGCTCCACCCATGAAAGGAACTATAAATTCTGCAGCAGCACCTATTCTTTTAATTCCACCAAATATAACTATACCAACTAAAATAACTAATGCTATACCTGTAACTGATGTACTCAATCCAAATGCATTTTCAACAGATACTGCTATTGAGTTAGATTGAACACCTGGCATTAATATTCCCATTGCTAAAAGTGTAACTATGGCAAAAGCCATACCATACACTTTTGTCCATCCTTTTTTGCCAAAGCCTTTTTCTATATAGTAAGCTGGACCACCACAGTATTCACCTTCATGCTCTTCTTTATATAACTGACCTAATGTAGATTCTGCAAATGCTGAACCTGCTCCTAAGAATGCTATTGCCCACATCCAAAATAATGCTCCTGGACCACCCCAAGCAATAGCAGTAGCAACACCTGCTATATTACCTGTTCCTATACGTCCTGCTAGTGCAGTACAGAAACCTTGGAAAGACGAAATACCTTGTTCAGATTTTTCACCTGCGAATAATAAATGTACCATTTCTTTGATATTTCTAATTTGAGAGAATCTTGTTCTAAAAGAAAAATAAATACCTGCACCTAGACATAAATAAACTAGCCAATTACTCCATACCACATTGTTGACTGCATTAACAATGGTTTCCATAAAACCCCTCCTAATAATAAAATTTATCCCTAAAAAAATTAATATACCTGCGAGCAAAAGATATATTTATTAAATTATATTTTTGACACTTCGTTTTATAACTGAAAAGAATGCAAAAACACATACCTTTATACTCGTATTTAGATTAATTCTATATTTACTCCAAATTTCCTCTTTTTATTTTCAATTTTCTGAATTTTTTTTACAGTATGACTATTCTGATTTGACTATATATTCTAAATTGGAATAAAAAATAAAAATATATGAAATCATTATATTTTGCAAATAAAAAAAGAGCTAAATTTATCACATTTTAAATTTAGCTCTTTTTATTACATCAATATTTAATTTTAGTATTAAATTTGTTTTTATAGCAAAATAGTTATTATATTACTACTACCTTCATTAATAATTTTTTGTAATGTTTTTTGAATCTTATATCTTATCTCTTCTGGCATAGTATATAATTTACTTTGTAACTGCTCTTTAACTAAATCATTCAATGATTTACCAAACATATTTGATTCCCAAATTTCAGCTGGATTTTGTTCAAATTCTTCAAGTAGATATTTAATCATTTCTTCTCCTTGATTTTGATTTCCAACTATAGGAGATACTTCTGTTGAAATATCTGCTTTTATTATATGAAGAGAAGGTGCATTTGCTTTTAGTTTAATTCCATATTGCTTTCCTTGTTTTGTAATTTCAGGTTCTTCTAAACTAAGTTCATCAAGAGATGGTGCAACTACTCCATATCCTAAAGTTTTTGCATCACATAAAGCACTTTCGATTTTATCATACTCTACTTTAACCTTTGATAATTTTGTAATTAAATTAAGTAATTGACAGTTGCCTTCAATTTTGAATCCACTTTGTTCTTCTAATATTTCGTAGAATAATTCTTGTTTTGTACATACATCAATGTTTATTACTCCTTCTCCAAGGCTTACATCATCAACTTCACAATCTTCTAAGAAAGGTAATTCATTAAATCCATGTACTACAGAATCAATATCTCTTATTTTATCAATAGATTCTATTGATTGTTTTAAAGTATTAATTATATTAGTCTTAATCCAGTGATTATTAGGTAATCCTTCTACCCAATCAGGTAAATTAATTCTTATTTCAGCTAATGGGAAATCATATAGAACTGTTTCCATAACTTCCTCTATATCTTTTTCATCCATTTGATCCACATCCATAGGCACTACAGGAACTGCATATTTTTGTTCCAAATCATGTCTTAAAAATCCTGTTTCCTCACTATTTGGATATTTGGTATTCAATACTATTGCAAATGGTTTCTTTAATGTCTTTAATTCTTTTATAACTCTTTCTTCTGGAATTATATAGCTACTTCTATCGATTCCTGTAACAGAACCATCTGTAATTATTACAATTCCAATTGTAGAGTGATCTTTAATAACTTTTTTTGTTCCTATTTCTGCAGCTTTTTCAAAAGTCATAGCTTCTTTTGACCATGGTGTAGATACTAGTCTTTGCTTTCCGTCTTCTTCATGACCTAAAGCTCCATCAACTATGTATCCTACGCAGTCTACCATTCTGACTTTTAGAGATACAGTGTCTTTAATTTTTATTTCAACTCCATCAGCTGGAACAAATTTAGGCTCAACTGTCATTATGGTTTTACCTGAACCACTTTGAGGTATCTCATCTTTAGTTCTTTCTCTTTTGAAGTCATTTTCTATGTTAGGTAACACAAGGGTTTCCATAAATCTTCTAATAAACGTTGATTTTCCTGTTCTAACAGGTCCAACAACACCTATATATATGTCGCCTTGAGTTCTTTTAGCAATGTCTTCATATATATTGTTCATAATAATTCCCTCCTGCATATAATTTCTTAGTTAATTATATTTCAGGAGGGAATTTTTTATTACATATATATTTATACCTTATTCAATAAATATTCATTATTTAAATAAGCCATTATTAACTACTTCTTCCATTTCATGTTTTTTTGACCTAGTCATTAGTTCTAGCACAGCTTCATTAGGATTAGCACCTTCATACAAGACTGAGTATATAGCTTCTGTTATTGGCATATCAATATTTAAATCTCTAGAAACTTTATATGCTACTTCTGTGGCAGTTATTCCTTCAACTACCATTTTTACTTCATCTAATGTTTCTTGTAAAGATTTACCTTGACCCATAAGTATACCAGCTCTTCTATTTCTACTATGCATGCTTGTGCAAGTAACAATTAAATCACCTATACCTGCAAGCCCTGTAAAAGTGTTTACATTGGCTCCCATAGCAACTCCAAGTCTTCCGATTTCTGCAATTCCTCTTGTCATTAAAGCTGCTTTTGTGTTATCTCCATAACCTAAACCATCACACATTCCTGCACCAAAAGCTATAATATTTTTTAATGCTCCACCAAGTTCTACTCCTATTATATCAGGATTAGTATAAACTCTAAGGTAGCGACTCATAAAAGCATCTTGAACTTCCTGTGCATATTTTATTTCTTCACAAGCTGCAACTAAAGTTGTTGGCATATATTTAGAAACTTCTTCTGCATGTGAAGGTCCAGATAATGCTACATAAGGATTATTTGGCAACTCTTCTTTTGCCACATCAGAAAGTCTAAGACCAGTTCCTTTTTCTAAACCTTTTGCCACATCAACTAAAATCTGCTCTTTTCTAAGTAGAGGTCTAATTTGCTTGCATACACTTCTTACAGCTTGAGATGGCACTGCAAGTACAACAATTTCGCTATCTTTTATAACTTTCCCTAAATCATTAGAAACTATTAAGTCTTCTGGGAAAACAACCTCTGGTAAGAACCTACTATTTTTTCTCGTATCATTTATTTCTTTAACTTGCTCATTATCTCTTGTCCACATGAAAACTTTATGATTATTTTTATGTAAGCTAAGTGCTAATGCACTACCCCAGCTTCCAGCACCTATAACACACATCTTCTTCATAATAAACACCACCTAGTATAGTAATTTAATTTTTCTTTTGTCCTATTTTTCTTTCTGTGCCGCTTAGTAAGCGTTTAATATTTTCTTTATGGGTTATTGCTACTGATATGGTTAAAAATAATGTAACTAAAACACCTTTCGTATTATGATTTATAAGCATGATTATAGGAGATAAACCAATACCCAGTATAGAGCCTAAGGAAACATACTTAGTTATAGCTACTATTATTATAAAAAATCCTAAACACATTAGTGCAACTAGTGGATTCATTCCTAGCATAGAACCTAAAGAAGTGGCAACTCCTTTACCTCCTTTGAACCCCAGAAAAGCAGGATAATTGTGACCAAGAACAACAGCAACGACTGCAAAATAGGCACAAATACTTTGGTCCATATGAACTCCATAAGCAATCAACCTTGCTATTAATACTGCAACTAATCCTTTTAGAACATCTCCTATAAAAGTTAATGCTCCTGCTTTTTTACCTAATGTTCTAAGTACATTTGTAGAGCCTGCATTACCGGAACCCTGAGTTCTTATATCAACTCCAGCAAGTCTCTTTGCTACTATATAAGAAGTTGATATATTCCCAAGAAGGTAGGCAATTATAATTATAATTAAATAAATTAACATATTAACCCCCTAAAGTTTCTATCTTTTTCTATCCTTTTCTTTATATTCAAATTGCATTGATGTCCCTTCAAATCCAAAGTTTTCCCTTATTTTATTTTCTAAGTATCTTTGGTATGAAAAATGAGTTAAATCTTTACTGTTTATATATAAAGTAATCTTTGGTGGCTTGGTTCCCGTTTGAGCACCATAGTATATTTTAAGTCTCTTACCTTTATCTGATGGTGGTTGATTAAGCATTACAGCTTCACCAATTACATCATTCAATTGAGAAGTACTTACTCGCTTAGAGTGCTCCTCAGCTACTTTATCAACTGTATCTAATATTTTACTCATTCTTTGATTAGTTACTGCTGATACGAATATTATTGGAGCATACTTCATGAATGGGAACATATCTCTTATTTCATTTGTATAATTTCCAAGTGTTTTATTGTCTTTTTCTATTAAATCCCATTTGTTTACTACAAATATGCAAGCTTTACCTTCATCATGAGCTATACCTGCTACCTTTGTATCTTGTTCTGTAACACCTTCCGTAGCGTCTATAACTATTAACACTACATCAGCTCTAGATACTGCAGACATAGATCTAAGTACCGAGAATTTTTCAACTCTTTCATATACTTTACTTTTTCTTCTTATACCTGCTGTATCTATTAATAAATATTGTTGATCACCTTTTTCAAAGTATGTATCAACTGCATCCCTTGTTGTTCCTGCAATTGGACTTACTATAACTCTCTCTTCTCCTAATATTTTGTTAAGTATAGAAGATTTACCTGCATTTGGTTTACCTGTTATAGCAACTCTTATTATATCTTCGTTATACTCAGTGTTTAATCCTTCTGGGAAGTTTTCCACTATTTCATCTAATAAATCTCCAAGTCCCATGGCATTTGCACTTGATATTGGATGTGGTTGCCCAAGTCCTAATTCATAGAAATCATATATATTATCTTCTAGGTTTATATTATCAATTTTATTCACTGCTAAGATAACCGGTTTATTTGTTTTTCTTAGCATTAAACCTACTTCTCTATCTGCAGAAGTTATTCCACCTTTACCATCAACAACGAATACTATTACATGTGCCATATCCATGGCAAGCATAGCTTGGTTTCTCATTTGAGTTAATATTATATCATCATTTTCAGGCTCTATTCCTCCTGTATCTATTAAAGTAAAGTATTTATTTAACCACTCTACCTCTGTAAATATTCTATCTCTAGTAACCCCTGGCGTATCCTCTACTATTGATATTCTCTTTCCTGCTAATTTATTAAACAATGTAGATTTTCCAACATTTGGTCTACCTACTACTGCAACTATGGGTCTGTTATCCATATTTATTCTCCTTCCTATTTAGTTATCTTGTCTACTACATCAGTACCTCTATTTTCGCATGGTACTACTTCTAAATTCAATTTTTCTTCTAATTCTTTTAAAGTTATATTGTCTAAGAAAATTTCTTCATCAGCTTTCATCATAGACCTAGTAATATACAATGTTTCACCTAAGTCTTCACTTCTCAATTGATCGATTAAATCAGTAGCTGTTAAAAGACCGCTAACTGTTATTGTCTCTCCAAAGAAGTTATTTTTAATTCTATATACATTAATTTCTATATTATTAAATTTTTCCATTATTTTATTAGCCATATTGCACATAAATTCATAAGCGGATTTCCCTGTAGCAATAGATACTTTTTTTGATTTGTTTAATCGTGAACCAGATATTGTATCTAAATATTGTACAATTTCTGTTCCCATTTTCGTTATCATTCCAACACCATCTTCAAATTGGTCAAATCCCTCATACTCATCATATTTTAATAATGGCCTTTTTGCAAGAATATAAAACTCATCTGATAAAAATGCAAATCTAGTATTTAATTTATCCAAATATTTTTCTTGTAATTTATTAATTTGATCAATTGTACGTCCTGCACTTTTTTCATCAAATATGTCAAGTCTAGCAAGATTATCTCTATATCTTGTAATTCCTACTGGAACTATAGCAGCACTTTTTACATAAGGATGTAAACTTGACAAATCTTCCAGTGTCCTTTCTAATTCTTCTTTATCATTATATCCTGGACAAAGTACTATTTGAGCATTCATTTCAATTCCTGCTTCTGCAAGTCTCCTCATTATATCTATTAGCTTTCCTGCGAATTTATTGTTTATCATTTTTCTTCTTAGTTCAGGATTTGTAGTATGTACAGAAATATTTATTGGACTAATCCTATATCTTATTATATTATTAATATCATCCTCACTCATATTAGTTAAAGTAACGAAGTTTCCTTGTAAGAAAGATAGCCTTGAATCATCATCTTTAAAATAAAGTGTTTCTCTCATGCCTTCTGGTAACTGATCTATAAAGCAAAATACACATTTATTTCTACAACTTTTTGCTTTATCTATTATAGGATTAGTAAATTCTATGCCCAATTCTTCATCATAATCTTTTTCAATTTCGTATAAATATATCTTTCCATTTTTTTGTTTTTGAATTTCCAACTCAATATATTCTTCACTTATTAAAAATCTATATTGAATTATATCTTCAACTCTCTCTTTATTTACAGATAAAAGTATGTCTCCGACTTCAATACCTATTTCATCTGCAATACTATTTTTATAAACTTTACTTACTATATTATTAATATTTTTTACGTTTACTTCCATTTTGCATATCACCACTTTTCCACATAAATGTATTCTCTAATTTTAGATGTAAATACATCATTTAATCATACATGATTTAAAAAAATTAGTCAACTTGTATCTAGCTTTATACCCTATAAGTTAACAAAAGGTACCTCTAAGGTACCTTAATGTCTTACTACTATAAGAATTTCCTCAGTTATTTGATGAACCATACCATCCACACATTTTGCTACTAGTAAAGCTTTCTTTTGCATATCGTCATCATCATTTGCATAAAATAGAGGACATCCTCCTGATATACTCATATTTTTATCTGTAGTTATTACTGCCATTGTATACGAATTAATGCCTATATCATTTCCCATCTATCTACTTTCCTTTCCTTCAATTCTTAGTTTTTTTAATGCTAAGTGTTTACCTCTAGCACTGTCTAGTATTGGACAAGATTTAACTGCCTCTATTACTTTTCTCTCATCTTTTTCCATTGGTATAAATGCTATATATATAGCTTGGCTGACTGGATCTTTTCTCGGTATTGGAGTAAAAGCAGGTTCATCACTTTCTTTAAGTACTCCAAGTCTCGAATATAGGTTGTAACATATCGCCTGTCTCTGTCCGGGATAACTTAGAATACCTGCATTAGTATAACTATTATTTTTAGGTCTTATTTCAATACCTATACCATCTTTTAAATACCTCTCTCTATCCCTTTTTAAACCAACATTTGTTATTCCTTTCAAATTACCAACCTTTAACAAAGTACCATCTACAAAACTAATATCTACAATAGATACTTCAGCTATATCATCAATACATTGTCTTGATAGGGCTTTTCTAAGAAGAAGAGCTATTGATAGACCAACTACTGTACTTATTATTGTCGATGAATTATTGCTTATATTAGTTTCATTATTTAAACCATAAAAACATGCTACAGTTATAAAAGATGTTACAATACACATGTAATTTCTTATTTCATAAGTTCTTGCTATTTCTTCAATAAATGAATTTCCTCTAGGAACTAGCTGAGTAGGTTCCAAGTCTTGCAAAGTATTTCTCCTACTACTTCTTACTTGTCTAAATTGTTCAGCTGCTAAAGATAAAAATGTAATTGATGTATAAGACCTATTTATTAATGCTGGAATTAATAATGACCCTAATGCAGATGCCACAAAAGCTAATACTATTTGTGAAGTTAATATATTGGGTTGTGTTGGATATTGTTTGTTATCAAGATTCAACATAATCAATCTTGAAGTTACCCCTATTGTTAACCCTATAAAAAATATGTTGTCCATTTACTCACCTCTTATTATCACTTTTATTTAAAAAGTAATGATTTTTTCTTATAGGCACTTTGTTTGCCTTTTGATGTATCTAAAATTGGTGTACTTCCTGCTGCTTTCATAAGTGTTATTTCATCTTTTAATAAAGGTATTATAACAATTACTACAGATTTCTTTTTTAAATCTGTTTCTGAAATTGCTAGTAAATCTCTGTCATCCACATCTTTATCCATACCAAGTTGAATATAAATATTATGCATTATAGCTTTTTGTTGCCCTATATCATTTATTGTTCCAAAGCTTCCCATATCTTTAGGTACTATTTCTATGGCAACACCCTTTTCTAAATATTTCTTTCTGCTGTCTTTTAAACCAATATTACCCATAATGACATCATTAACCTTTAAAAGTGGTCCATCAAATGTTATTTTTCCTAGATATACATCTGCTAAATCATTAACACTTTTTCTTCTTAGTAATCTTCTAAATATAAGCGCTAATACTATACCTCCTACAGTTGAAGTAACTGTACAAACAAGCACACTATCGTTATATATTCTAGATGTAAATATGTATATCAAAGAAGCTATTAAAGCCGAGAATAGACTTACATAACTTCTCACTTCATAAGTAGATGCAATTTCATCAATATATGGCTGTCCTTTATCTATCAAGTCATCATTATCAATATTTTCTAAAGTAATTTGTTCTTGTTGTGATAAACCTTGAAATTGTTGTATTCCTACTGCTAAAAAAGTTAAAGCCGAAAACTCTTTATCAATTAATGCAGGCAAGGCTACAGAACCAAGAGATGCAGCCAGCGCTGCCACTATTATTTGTTCTATATAATCCTGTGGTCTTGATGGATATTGTTTATCTTTAACCCTTAGTACAAAAAATCTACATAAAGTTCCTATTACCATAGCTGTAATAAAAGCATGTCTAAATAGAGCATCATTTATTTGACTATCATTCATAAAACTAAATCCTCCTAATAATTTAATACTTTTATAGTAAATTCAAAATTCCTTACTAAAAATCTATAAATTTAGTTTGTGCAAAAAATAAAAAAAATTTCCTACTAATCTAGGAAATTTTTTTCGGTAATTTTACTATGAATTTGCTACCCTCTCCAAGCTCGCTTTCTAAGCCAATGCTCCCCTTCAGTGAGTGAACAATATGTTTTGTTATAGCTAGACCTAAACCTGTACCACCTACAGATCTACTTCTAGCCTTATCTACTCTATAAAATCTTTGGAATATTTTACTCTGGTCTTCTTTTGGAATACCAACTCCGTTGTCTATAACTTCTATTACTATTTCATCATTTTTTGTAAATTGGTTTACAGTTACTCTTCCTCCTTCTGGAGTATATTTTATAGCATTGTCTATTAAGTTAAGAAGTAACTGTTTAAGGTAATCTCCATAGGCCTGAGCTACTACTTCTTTATCCTCAAAATTATATTGTAAATCAATTTTTTTTGAACTAGCTATATAATTTATCATCTCATATACTTCTTTAAAAACATCATAAAGAATTATATTTTCCATTACTAAATTATTTTTGCTTTCTATTGATGACAATAAAAGGATATCTTCTATTAACCTTTTTAATCTATCAGACTCTTTCTGGATTATAGCTAAAAATCTATTTCTTTTATTTACCGGCAAGTCTTCATTCATAATTAAGGTCTCTACAAATCCATTTATTGATGTTAGAGGCGTTTTTAGTTCGTGACTAACATTTGCCACAAAATCCCTACGCATATTTTCTAATTTTACAATTTCTGTTATATCTTCTATATTAATTATAGAACCTATAATAGCATTTTTAGAGTTTTGCAGATATACAGGATCAATTTTTATTCTATAAACAATTTCATCATCTAAGGTTATATTATTACTATGATTTTCTTTACTTCCAATATATCGTTCTACCCCTCTTAGAATATCATCTACATTAATAACTTGTTTTAAATTTTTCCCGTCTTCTTTTCCATTACATTTACTTTTTATCATTCTACGAGCTTCATCATTAATTAAAATAATATTACCATCAATATCTATAACTATAATTCCATGAGAAATACTTTTAAGCACTGAGGTAAGTTGAAGATGTTTATACTCAACTTCTTCAATTGTATTTTCCATCGTCTCCATCATAAAATTAAAGTTTCTAGTAAGCTCACCAAGTTCACCTCTAGCCGAAGTTTGTAGTCTTGAGTGAAATTCTTTATTACTTACTTTCTTAGATAATTTAATGAAACTTTTTAAAAATCTTCTTATAGTTATTGTATATCTGTATAAAAGTATTGCCACACTACAAGCTAGTAACATAATAAAAAAGTAAATACCACCAATAGGTTCCATATATTATCTCCATTTCTTACTCTATTTTATATCCTATACCTCTAATAGTCTCAATATATTTCTCATTACTATCTGAGCTTTCTATCTTTTTTCTTAAATATCTAATATGAACATCTACTGTTCTAGTTTCACCATAAAACTCATATCCCCAAATTTTATCTAATAAAAAGTTTCTAGATAAAACTTTTCCTTTGTTTTGAAGTAAAATTTTTAATAAATCAAATTCCTTAAGAGTTAAGTCTAGTTTTTCTCCATTTTTAGTTGCTTCATGTTTAATTAAATCTAGTTTTATATCTTTTACCGTTAATATTTCTTCTTCTCTTGGCGAACTCATATTATATCTTCTTAAAACAGAACTTATTCTAGCTAATAGTTCTTTAATGCTGAAAGGTTTTGTAATATAATCATCTGCACCACCTACTAAACCTTCAACTTTATCACTTTCCATATTTTTAGCTGTAAGCATAATAACAGGTATGCTCTTAAGATCCTTATCTCCCCTTATTTTCTTTAATACGTCTATGCCACTTATATTTGGTAACATCCAATCAAGTAGTATTAGGTCTGGTTTATTTTCCTTTGCTTTTAAAAAACCATCAAATCCATCATAAGAATAGTCCACAATATAATCTGATGTCTCCAAATTAAATTGTAGTAGCTCTACTATATGCTCTTCATCATCAATTACAAGAATCTTAGTACTCATTATTATTCCTCCCTATCTAATTTGAATCATTGTTCCTATTCTCTTTGATGTTTTATTATGCTTTCTGTAAGAATAGAACTTATCATAATTACAATTAGTACATATTTGAAGATTTATTATATTTTCTTCTTTAACTTTACAATCTTTTAACATAAGTTCGTTAATTTTCCATAAATCCAAATAATATTTATTATCTTTTATTATATCGAATTTTCCTGCATAATTTGCTAAATTTGTGTTAAATTTTTCAATTAGATCTTTTGAAACTTCATAACAGCATGGCCCTATTGATGGACCAATTACACATATTAAGTCTTCTGGATTAGAATTATAATTCTTACTCATTTCTTTTATAGTTTTTTCACTTATATTATCATAAGTACCTCTCCATCCTGCATGAGCTAACCCTATAGCTTTATTAACTGGGTCAACAATTACAACAGGCACACAATCTGCTGTTAATATTAATAACGGAACTTTAGGAACATTAGTAATTAAAGCATCTCCTTCAAGCCTTTGTCCTATATTATTTTCATCAATTTTATTAACGATACTAGAGTGAATTTGAGAATTTCTTGTTAAATTTATTAACTTAAATTCGTCTTGTGTAAATGACTTAAATAAATCATCTTCATTTTTTGCATCTATATCAGTAGTTGTTATAGCTAAGTTAACAAAATCCAATTCTTTTTCTATTCTATCTACAGTTATATAGTTTTTCATATTATTTATCCTTCTCCATTAGTATTGTTTTTAATTCATTAACAAAAGTATTTATATCTTTAAATTGTCTATAAACAGACGCAAATCTAACATAAGATACTTCATCTATATCTTTTAGTTTGTCCATAATCATTTCGCCAATTATTTTTGTTTCTATCTCAGTCATATAGTTTTTATTTATTTCATTTTCTATGTAAGATACTACCCCTTCAATTTGATCAATAGAAACTGGCCTCTTTTCACAAGATTTTATCAGACCATTTTTTATTTTTTCTCTATCAAAATATTCTCTTGTATTATCTTTTTTCACCACCATAACAGGTGTTGTTTCTATAGTTTCGTAAGTTGTATATCTTTTCTTGCAAGATTCACACTCTCTCCTTCTTCTAATAGAATTACTATCTGTATGTCTTGAGTCTACAACCTTAGACTCCTTATAGTTACAATAAGGGCATTGCATAATCTTCCTCCTTAGTTAAGTTAGTTTAAATTTTTATTTCATCAATGTCTAATTTTCTTTCTGAGCCTATATCTACTATTATGGTGTCACAACCTATTTTTAATATATCATTCCAAAATATCACATCTAAATCCATTCCTCTAGAAAAAAATCCTCCACTACCTTCTCCTGTAGTTGAAAAAGATATAACTTTGCCTTCATTAACATCTATATCTATGTCCGTTATAAATCCCATCTTCTTTCCATTTTTTACATTGATAATTTCTTTATCCATTATATCAGATACTCTTATCATATTATAACATCCTCCTTAAAAATACAAAAAAAATATATTTCTCTCTTAATAATTTTTATGCAAAAAAATCCTTAGTATTCTTCTACTAAGGATTTATTCTTCATATTTAATTATAATTAAATGTACTTTCTCATATTTTTTAGTGCATTTTTTTCAATTCTTGAGACTTGCGCTTGAGATATTCCTATTTCATCTGCCACTTCAATTTGTGTACGGCCCTTATAAAATCTCAAGTCCAATACAAGTTTTTCCCTGTTATTAAGTTTTTTTATTGCTTCTTTCAATGCTATTTCTTGAAGCCAGTGCTCATCAGTATCTTTTTTATCCTGAACTTGATCCATCACAAATATGGCATCACCATTATCTTGGTATACAGGGTCAAATAAAGATATTGGATCTTGTATAGCATCTAATGCCATAACAACAGATTCAACATCCAGCTCTAGCTCCTTTGCTATCTCTGAAACTGTTGGTTCCTTTGAATTGCTTCTAATTAATCTTTCTCTAACTTGAAGAGCCTTATAAGCAATATCCTTTAATGATCTACTAACTCTTATAGGATTATTATCTCTTAAATATCTTCTTATTTCACCTATTATCATTGGAACCGCATAAGTTGAAAACCTAACATTTTGACTTAAATCAAAATTATCTATAGCTTTTATAAGACCGATACAACCAATTTGAAATAAGTCGTCAATATTTTCTCCTCTATTGTTAAACTTTTGAATGATACTTAGAACTAGCCTTAAATTACCCCTAACAAACTGTTGTCTAGCTTCTTCATCGCCTGCCTTAATTTTAACTAGAAGGTCCATCATTTGAGCATTTTTAAGAACTGGCAATTCCGATGTATTTACACCACAGATTTCAACCTTATTAATTTGCATAAGTTTCAGTCCTCTCTTAAAAGATTCTTTATATGAAATTATTTACATATCATATATTTTTATACTTTTATCGAGATTTTATTTATTTTATACAAATTTTTTCATTTCCTTTTTTAACCTACTAATAATTTTCTTTTCAAGTCTTGAAATATAGGATTGAGATATACCAAGGATATTAGCCACTTCCTTTTGCGTTTTTTCATTTCCTCTTGTACTTAAACCAAATCTTAATTCCATAATTTGCTTTTCTCTATCTGATAATTTATCCAAAGCCATAAATAATAAATTTTTATCTATTTCCTCTTCAATAATTTTATATATTTCATCATTTTCTGTTCCAAGTACATCTGATAGCAACAATTCATTACCATCTAAATCAGTGTTTAAAGGTTCATCAAATGAAACTTCCGCCTTTTTCTTATTATTTTTTCTAAGATACATTAATATCTCATTTTCTATACATCTAGATGCATAAGTTGCTAATTTAATATTTTTATTAGATTTAAATGTATTAACAGCTTTTATAAGCCCAATTGTTCCTATTGATATCAAATCTTCAACATCTATACCTGTATTTTCAAATTTTCTAGAAATATAAACTACTAATCGAAGATTTCTTTCTATTAAAATAGTTTTTACATTATCGTCCTTTTCAAGTCTGTCTATTAACAATCTTTCCTCGTCTGGCTTTAAAGGTGGAGGCAGTATATTTACACCGCCCATGTAATACATGCCATTAGGTTTAATTATACCTAATTTAGATCCTATCTTCACTACCCAAGAGTTTATTTTCCACTTCATTTTCATTAATGTTAATTTCAATTATAACCCTCCCCGTTTTTTAGATCTAAGAAAGTATACTTGGATTTAGTATGGCATTATAATTGTCGTCTTTAAAATTAGATATACCAAGTACAATGTTTCCTATCTTTTTATTATCAATTTGTAAATAGTCGGCTTTAAATCCTAGTATCATGTTAGTCTTATTACTAGTAGCGTGGTTATAAGGAATTAGCCTTACCCTAGATGATATATCTTCACTTAAATTATTGATGATGTCCTCTGCTAAGAGTACATCAACATATTCATAATTATAATTTTCAGGCAAATATTTTTCTAGCAAAGAAGAATTCACCATAATTACATCACTTTTACTTAACGGATCTTTTAGTAGATTTCCACTATCTAAAAGCGCGATACACTTAAGTTCTTCTCCAAGAAGCGAAATAGTTACTTCTTTAGTAAATTCTTTAATATGATTTATTAACGTAATATCCGAATATATTTTTTTTAATATAAGACAACTAATATATACTGAGGCTATCACAAATGAAATTTTTATATGTTCTATACCTGTAAAATAAATTATAAAATATGTACTTCCACAGATAAAAAAATTCGCTAAAAAAAATATAATAAGTATTCTTATAAATTCTTTTTTATCTGTATAAACGAATGAAATTAATCCTATAATTACAATAAATATTACTTTTGAGGGTAATGTATATAATAAATAAAACCTTGGAAGTAAGTAAATTACAGAATAAATAGTTCCAACTATTGCTCCTATTATTTTTCTCTTATAAGAGTTTGTATTTTTTGTAAGTATAGAAGTACAACTTATAATAATATAATTTATTAATAGGTTTTCAATAATGTAAAGGTCTAAATACATTAATTACTCCCCCTTTTTATGTTTATATTATAAGCTAGTATAAAAAAATAATATGTCACTTTTAACAGTCGAAACTCAATTACTTTAATATAAAAAAACACAAAAAAAGGAAAAATTCTTCTTTTTCCTTTTTTAAATAATATTTTACTTCTTTTTAATTAGTATAAAAAAACATATATTGTTCATATTTTGTTATAATTAACAACTTTCTTTATAGTTAATAATATGCAACATGAACAAATATTATAACAAAAAAATAAGAAGCCTGAGCCTCTTATTCAATTATGTATATAAATTATTTTCTATTTCTTCTTAAGAAAACTGGAATTGGTGGTAAATCATCATCCATATCATGAGTTGGCTTTTTAGCTTCCACTTTTTCCTCTACTTTTTCTTCTTTTGTTACAGCAACTTCTTCTACAGTAACTTTCTTAGTTGCTATTTCTGAAGGTCTATTAGTACCTCTGTTTTTAAATGAATCTTCAAATCCTTGAGATGGATTAGTTTCAAATCCTGTAGCTATTACAGTTATAGTGATATCTTCTCCTAAATCTTCTCTTATAGATGTACCAAAAATTATATTTGCTTCTGGGTCACATGATTCAGTAACTAAACTTGACGCTGCATTAGCTTCAAATAATGTTAAATTAGCTCCACCAGCGACATTTAGTAATACTCCTTTAGCTCCTTTTATAGAAGTTTCTAGCAATGGAGATTGAATAGCTTCTTTAGCAGCTTCTATAGCTCTATTTTCTCCACTAGCAGTACCTATACCCATGTGAGCTAATCCTTTGTCCTTCATTATAGAAGTAACATCGGCAAAGTCTAAGTTTATAAGACCTGGCATTTTTATTAAGTCAGATATAGATTGTATACCTTGTTTTAATACGTTATCTGCTATAGAGAACGCATCCACCATTGATGTATTCTTTTGTACTATTTGTAAAAGTCTATCATTAGGTATTGTTATTAATGTATCCACATTAGCTTTTAAATCTTTTATACCTTCTTCAGCATTTTTCATTCTTATTTTACCTTCAAATCCAAAAGGCTTTGTTACAACACCTACAGTAAGTATCCCCATTTCCTTAGCTAATTTTGCAACTATTGGCGCAGCACCTGTTCCAGTTCCTCCACCCATACCTGCAGTAACAAATACCATATCTGTTCCGTCAAGTAATCCTACTATTTGTTCTCTACTTTCTTCAGCAGCTTTTTTTCCTACCTCTGGCTTAGCCCCCGCACCTAATCCTCTAGTCAACTTTTCTCCGATTTGAATTTGGTTTTCTGCCATAGACGATAATAGTGCTTGCTTATCTGTATTTATAGAAATAAACTCTACTCCTTTTACTTCTTCTCTTATCATTCTGTTAACAGCGTTGTTTCCACCGCCACCAACACCAATAACTTTTATAACAGCATCATTGTTGTCAGTTTCTATATCAATTCTATTATTATTCATTATTTTTTAACCTCCCTATCTTCTGAATTAAACAGTCATGTATTATGATTATACCATTTTACTTGTATTTTTTGTTAAATTACTATCTTATTCCATAAAAATACCAATTTCACTCTTGTTTTTAAACATGTATAATAGATATTTAACAATCTCTTCTGTATATTATCAAATAATATGGATAAATATTCCTTAAAATAATATAATATAAAAGCGTCTTATTCTCTATATTATTATACTCTTAATAGCAACGATTTGAAAATAGATATTTCCTAATTTTATGAAAAATTTCAAATATTTATCTATTATGCTTGTGAAAACATTTTTTGTCGTTAATTTACAACATTTACCTACTTTAAATTTTACTGTGAAACTATAGTAATATTCAAGTGATTTTTTCACAATATTAATGCATTTTTTCTATTTTTTAAATAATTTTATTAATTTGAATATGGACTATATAGTAAATAATTGTCATAAGTAAAATCTACCTTGCCATAAAGTTCTTTTCTATTCTGTAAATCTATCATTACTTTACTAAGCTTTACTATATTTTTTTCTATATTATTGTCTTTATTAAGACATATAGTAAGACCCGTTTTACCATTCATAATAATTTCTTTTTCTTTTGTAAAATTAACTGTTTTGATTTGTAATAATATATTTTCTTCATCTAGCTTTTTATATAATGTTATAAGTTTATCCTTATCGTTTTCATTATCAAATTTTAATGTTTCATTATTTAGCGTATAAGAAATAGCAATAACCACGTCATTATTTTTTATGTCTTTTAATTCATCTACAAGTTTTCCTTGATCATCTATATAGCAATAAGACTTGCCGTTATACAAAGGTCCAATAATATTCTTTTCTTTCACATTAACTATAAGCTTGTTTGGTATCTTTCTTTTAATTTCGCAATCTTTAACATAGGCACTTTCTTTAACTTTGTTCTCTAATTTTGTTAAATCATAGAAAAAAATATTCTTATTTTCTTCTAGATTTAGCAGTTTATTAACATCCTCTTTTGATAAATATTTATTATTATTTATCAAAACTTGTTTTAAAAAAAAGAAGTCACTCTTTAAGAAGAAACATGTTCCTAATGTTAATAGCAAAGAAAAAAATAAAATCCCCATAAGTTTATTAGTATTTATCTTTCTTCTTTTTTTCAAACACACCCCTCCTTAATTTTTATTATTATATTATATATAAAATACTTCTTTCATTCTTAAAACTCCTACAAAAGTTTTTCATTTTAATTAGCAAATTACTACAAAAAAATATAAAAGGTCTAAAAGACCCTTTATATTTTCCTAATATCTGCTCCTAAGTTGTTTAATATTCCTTCTATATCTTCATATCCTCTTTCCACATGATATATATTACTAATTTCACTCTCTCCCTCAGCAGCAAGTGCTGCTAAAATCAAAGCTGCTCCACCTCTCAAATCAGGTGATTTAGTTTTAGCACCATATAATTTATTAACTCCTTTTACTTTGCATAAATGAGTACTTATTATCTCCGTATCTGCTCTCATTTTATTAAGTTCACTACAATGCATAAAACGATTTTCAAAAATCGTCTCATAAAAAATATTATTTCCATCACTCAATGTCATAAGAGTCATCATTTGGGCCTGCATATCTGTTGGAAAATTAGGATGGGTATCTGTTTTTAAAAAATTTATTGCTTTAATTCTGTTTGGTGGGATTAAAATAAGCCCATTATCAGTATATTCAATATTACACCCCGCCTTTATTAAAGTGTTATTTATAGGCTCCATATGCCTTCTTACTATTTTATCTACTTGTAAACATCCCCCTGTAATTGCACTAGCTACCATATAAGTTCCTATTGCAATCCTATCAGGAATAACCGTATGTTCTACTTTATCTAATTTATCCACACCTTGTATTTCTATAAAATCACTTCCAGCTCCACTAACCTTGCCTCCCATTTTATTCACATAATCTTGAAGATCTTCAATTTCCGGCTCTTTTGCTGCATTATATATTCTAGTTATTCCTTTAGCTTTAACTGCCGCTAAAATAATATTTTCAGTAGCACCTACACTAGGACTATCAAGAATTATATCGCTGCCTATAATTTCTTTTCTTTCGCAGTTTATAATCAAACCTTCTTCTATTTTCACTCCTAGTTTTCTCAAAGAGTTTAGATGTAAATCTATGGGTCTTTTACCTATTGCACAACCCCCTGGCTCATATATTTTAACATGTTCTAATCTACTAATCATAGCCCCAAGTACAATAATAGAAGATCTCATTTTCTTAACATATCCTTCATCTATTTCGTTTGATGTCAGACTAGAGCTATCTATTACTAATACATGGTCGTTAAAATCAATTTTACACCCTATGCTTTTTAATATATCTATCATTGTATATACGTCAGCTATTAATGGAACGTTATGAATAATATTAATATTTTCATTCAATAAAGATGCAGCCATTAATGGTAAAATGGAGTTTTTCGCCCCTTTTATACTTAAGGTTCCGTGTATTTTGTTTCCACCAGTTATTAGATATTTAGACAAAATGAACCCCCCCTAATCATAATATTAAATCCCTTATTATTAGATATTATGAGTTAGAGGGGGTATATGTTACTTTTTCTTTATTCCTATTGTTTTTATTTCCTTAGTTTCATCTGTAGCATTTGTTTCTTTAGCTATTTCCTTTGATTCTTTCTTTTCTTTTTTATGAATATTATTTTGTTGTTTTTCATTATATGCTTTCATAATTTCATCGTATATTAAATCTATTGCTTGAGGTTTTCCAATAGATTTACTTGCGTTTGCCATATCTATTAGTAATTCCCTATCTCCCAGCAATTTAAATACTACTTCATTTAATTTTTCAGGAGTTAAATCTTTTTCTAATATGGCAATTCCTGCACCTTGAGATTCTATACTCTTAGCATTATATTCTTGATGATTTTCAGCAGTATAAGCCTTCGGTATTATAATAGATGGTTTTCCAAGAGCTGTTATCTCTGCCAAAGATATTGCCCCGGCACTTCCTATTACTATATCACTTGCAGAAAGTCCATCAGCCATATTATCCAAATAAGGCATTACTCTTTGATAAGGTTTTAAAGAAATTTCTCCTAAAGACCCTATAAACTCATCATAATATAGTTTTCCAGTTGCAAATATAAATGCAATGTCTTCTTTTACCATATTTTTTATTACAAGTCTCATTGCATCATTAATTTCTTCTGATCCACCACTACCACCATAGCAAAGAACCATTTTTTTATCTTCACTTATTCCGAGTTTTTTTCTTGAAGTAGATTTTCTTGATTGTAATATTTCTTTTCTTACTGGGTTTCCTGTAAGAACTAGTTTATCTCTACTTTCTTCAGGAAATCTTCCATGAGAATCTTCAAAACTTGTAAGAACTCTTGTAACTACTTTAGAAAGTATTTTATTTGTTACTCCAGGGAATGAGTTTTGCTCATGAACTATTGTTACAGTTTTGTTTAGAGCTGAGTTAAATAAAACTGGTCCACTAACATATCCACCAGTCCCTATTACTATATCTGGTTTATATTTTTTAACTATTCTTCTAGATTGTTCTAATCCCTTACATAGTTTAAATACTCTTTTCACATTTTCAAAATCTATTTTTCTTCTAAATCCTTGCACTGTTACAGTTTTTAACTCATATCCGTATTTTGGAACTATTTCTGATTCTATACCTTTTTCTGTTCCTACAAATAATATCTCACAATCAGGATTTTCTTCTTTTATTTTGTTAGCGATTGCTATTGCTGGATAAACGTGTCCTCCCGTTCCTCCGCCTGATAGTAATACCTTCATTGTATCATCTCCTGTTATTTAATCTTGACATGTTTTGAGATGTTTAACACTATTCCTACTTCCCCCATAAGCATGGTCAGTGAGGTTCCTCCATAACTTATAAATGGCAGGGCTACCCCTGTATTTGGCATAGTCGATGTGGCAACAGCAATATTTAATGCTGCTTGAATACCTATTAAAGCTCCTATACCTATTACTAACATGCAAGCAAATATGTCTTCACATTTTAGAGCTATACGAACACATCTATAAACTAGTAATATAAATAACATAATTACTAATATACATCCTATTAAGCCCAACTCTTCGCCTATTATGGCAAAGATAAAATCATTTTGTGGTTCTGGTATGTAAAAATATTTTTGTTTACTTTTCCCAAGGCCTAGGCCGAATAATCCTCCAGATCCCAATGCATACAAACTTTGTATGACTTGATATCCAGCTCCTAATGGATCTTGGAATGGATCCAAAAATGAAGTAATACGTTTTAGTCTATAAGGCTCTATCATTACTAAAATACCAAATAGTGCCACCCCTGATAAGCCCATAATACCAACAAATTTCATATTCATTCCTGCTACAAACAACATAACAAATGTTACAAGTATTACTGTACCAGCTGTAGACATGTTAGGTTCAAGCATTATTAATACAAATATAAACATAGGCATAAGTAAAAGCGGTAAAACACCTTTTGTCAAAGATTTTATTTTATCATATCGTTTTTCTATTAATTTTGCTGTAAACACAACACAAGCAAATTTAGCTATATCTGATGGTTGGAAAGTTGCTCCTCCAACACCTAGCCATCTCTTAGCACCATTAGCCTCTATTCCAAGTGGAGTCAAAACTAAAAGTAAAAATATAATGGCAACTATACAAATAGGTGTTGCATATTTTTTCCAAAGTTTATAGTCAACATTGGAAAGAACCATCATTCCTATAAATCCCAGTGCTGCATAAATTAAATCTCTTTTTAAAAAGAAATAGGGATCATTATGTTTAAATGAAGATTGAATATAACTTGCACTAAACACCATGATGATCCCGAAAAATACTAAAATCATGGTAGTATAAAATACTACTGAATCAAAATCAGTCTTCATCCCCCTGTCAATTTGCTTTTTTAAAATTTTACTAGGCATCTGATAGACTACCCTCCATTTCGCAGTAAATTGCTTTGAAGGAGTTATTTTAAGTTGTTTACATTCTCTTTGAAGTCGCGTCCTCTCACTTCAAAACTTTTGTACATATCCCAACTTGCACAAGCAGGAGATAAAAGAACAACATCTCCACTTTCAGCTAGGCTATAAGAAGCTTCTACAGCTTCTTTCATATTATTGACTCTAATTATAATTTTATAATCTTTTTCTTTAGCACATTTTTCAATTATACTAGAAGTTTCACCCATTAAAACTAAGGCTTTAATATTTTCTTTTCCTACTTCTAAAAGCTCATTAAAATCACTTTCCTTATTGTATCCACCAGCTATTAGTATAATTGGATTTTCATAAGAAGTTATTGCCTTAACAGTTGAATCTGG
The DNA here is from genome assembly GCF_036812735.1 of Terrisporobacter glycolicus ATCC 14880 = DSM 1288. Lineage (NCBI taxonomy): Bacteria > Bacillati > Bacillota > Clostridia > Peptostreptococcales > Peptostreptococcaceae > Terrisporobacter > Terrisporobacter glycolicus. Next base: position 3,001,001 of record NZ_CP117523.1, read on the forward strand.
ATTAGTTCCCTTAGAATCATTTACAAACATAATATCATTTAATGTTCTAACATATTCTAATCTATGTTCTACAGCTTTAAATGTTTTTAATACATGTTTTAGAGTTTCTAAATCCACATTGCATACGTAAGACATAGCAATAGCAGCCATACAATTTTCTAAATTATGTGCTCCTGGTAAGCTAAGTTCTTTTTTATTTAATAAAACAATTTTTTTATCTATATGAATAACTATATTGCTGTTTTCGTCTAAATATACACCTTTATCAAGTTTTTCTTTTCTTGAGAACAATATTACTTGACCATTACAATTAGATTCTAGTTCTCTAACTTCTTTATCATCATAATTTAATATGGCGAAATCACTTTTATCTTGATTTTTAAATATATTTGCTTTAGCAGCTATATAATTTTCCATAGTATGATGTCTATTTAAATGATCTGGAGAAAAATTTAATATTGATGCAACTTTAGGTTTAAAATCAACAATACTTTCTAATTGGAATGAACTTAGCTCTGTTATTAAGTATGAATCTTTGTTTGTAGTTTCTACAGTGTCTATAACAGGATTTCCAATATTTCCAACTATATATGTGTCCTTATTGTCCGATTTAAATATTTCTCCTACTAAAGATGTTGTGGTAGTTTTTCCATTTGTTCCAGTTATACCTACAAATATAGGATTTCTAGAAAGTCTATAAGCAAGTTCTACTTCTCCTATTATCTCTATATTATTTTCTCTTAATTTTAATATAAAGGGTAAGTCTAAAGGTACTCCAGGAGATACCACTGCTAAGTCTATGTGATCTACATTTTCTGGATGATATCCAAGAATATACTGAGCATTTTTTATATCTTTTAATTCTAGTAAAATATCTTTTAGTTTTTCTTCGTCTTTTATATCATTAACTATTATATTTGCTTCTAATTTGTCTAATAATTTAATTGTTGAAACACCTGTTTTAGCTAAACCAACAAGTAAAATATTTTTATTTTTTAGGTTCATTATTTTCCCCCCTAGTGATTAGAATACTGCAATTATTCCTATCCATGCTAATACTACTGTAGTTATCCAAAATATAAATACAACTCTAGTTTCTGGCCATCCACATTGTTCAAAATGGTGATGTATTGGCGCCATTTTAAATATTCTTTTACCAGTTAATTTAAATGATACAACTTGTAATATTACTGATATAGCTTCAGCAAAATAAATACCTCCTACTATTGGTATTAAAAGTACTGAATTTGTTAATACTGCAAAAGCTACTACTGCTCCTCCTAAGGCCATAGAACCTGTGTCTCCCATAAATACTTTAGCAGGATATGAGTTAAACCCTAAAAACCCTAAACAAGCTCCTCCAGTAGCTGCTGCAAGTATTGCAACATCACTGTTACCTATTGTTGTTGCCAACATCATAAAAAATGCTGATACTATTAAAGTTACTCCAGATGCTAGACCATCTAAACCATCAGTTAAATTTACAGCATTTACTGTTCCTATTATAATAAACATCATTATTGGTACATATAAAGGTCCTAAGTTTATTACATAATCAGTAAATGGAACCATGATTTGTGTTGCACTTGGTGATGCACTATATTGATAATAAGCAACAAATAATGCAAGGGCAAATTGTAATACAATTTTTTGATATGCTTTAAGTCCTAAAGATCTTTTCATTTTAATTTTAATAAAATCATCTAAGAATCCTACAAATCCAAATCCTGTTATACATATTAGTCCTACTAATAAATCTCTGTCTATTTTCGCTCTTGTAAGCCCCGTAATAAGGATAGCTATTATCATTATTACTCCACCCATAGTTGGTGTTCCGTTCTTTAGTAAATGAGTTTGTGGACCATCATCCCTAACCGTTTGACCAAATTTAAATTTTGCTAACATTGGTATAAATATTGGTCCTAGTATAACTACTATTAAAAAAGCGATTATCGCTGTATACGTAAGCTGTGTTATTCCTAACATAATATAAAACTCCTCTCCCTAGTTCGCTAATTATTTTGTCTATTTATTAAGATGTTCAACAACCTTTTCTAGATGCATTCCTCTTGATGCCTTAACTAAAATAGTGTCATTTTCTTTTATGATATCATCTAGATTTTCAATTGCTTCTTCTTTTGTTTCAAAATGATAAAGATTGTCAGGGTTCATATTATTTTCTTTTAATTCTTTTACTATAAACTCTGAATCCTTTCCTACAGATATTAATATATCAACATTGTTTAAAGCTGCTTTTCCTACTTGTCTATGCCCAAATTCTGCAAATTCACCCATTTCAAACATATCTCCAAGTATTGCTACTCTTCTGCTTTTATATCTTCCAAGGATATTTAATGCAGCCGTCATAGAATCTATGCTTGCATTATAAACTGAGTCAATTATAGTTAAATTATTATTTTTTATTATGTCTAATCTATTTTTTGTGCATTGGAAATTTTTCAAACCATATTTTATTTCCTCTAATGTCATATTCAGATTAATTCCTACTAATATTGCTGCCAAAGCATTATATATATTATGTTTTCCAACTGTTGGAATGAAAAATTCTTCTCTTTTTTCATCAATAACAGCTATGAAATTTATGCTATCTTCATTCATTTCAAAAGATTCGCAGTATATATCGTTATCTTTTTCAAATCCAAAAGTTCTTAGTTTATAAACTAAATGTCCATTCTTTAAAGTTTTTAAACAATCATCATCTCCATTAACTATTAATAAAGATTCTTCATCGAAGTTTGTTGTTATTTCCATTTTTGCTTTAAAAATACCATCTCTACTTCCTAGATGTTCCACATGAGAATATCCAATATTAGAAATTATACCTATTTGCGGTCTTACAATATTTACCAGGTATTCAATTTCATTAAACCCACTCATTCCCATTTCTATTACTGCACATTCATGTTCTTTATTTAAATTAAATAAAGTTAAAGGCACTCCAAATTGGTTGTTTAAGTTTCCTACATTTTTTAGCGAGTTATATTTCGCACTAATAGTGGAATATACCATATCTCTAGTAGTTGTTTTTCCCACACTACCTGTAACGGCTATAAACGGTATTTCAAATTTGTTCTTGTAAAATCTAGCAATATTACCAAAAGCTACTTCCGTGTTGTTTACTTCTATTACATTAATTTCTTTATTCTCTATGTCAACGTTGTTATCTTTATTTTTTATAATAGTTTTACAGCCTTGATTTATAGCTAAATTAATGAAATCATGCCCATCTAAGTTTTCTCCAACTATAGCAACAAAAGCATTGTCTTTACTTGCTTTTCTACTGTCTATTACTATATCATTTACTAAAGTTTCTTCGCCACAATTAGAAACTAACTGTCCTTCACTAGCAAGTATTAACTCTTTTATAGTTAAATATTCCATTTTAACCTCCTTATTCATTTTTAATTTCATACTTATCTTTATAAAAGGCAATGCATTGTATACATTGCCTTTTATATATTTATCTTAATAATTATATACCATATTAACTTTTTTTTGAAGATATTTATAAGTTTCTGTAATATTAATTATCAAAATAAATGGATATCAGAGAACCTTCATTTACGCTAACTCCAGGTTTTGGGAACATATCTTTAATAATAGTTCCTTCCTTAATATCTACATCATTATCAATATTCGCTTCTAATTTAGACTCCTCTAAAACTTTTGTAGCATCTTCTATACTTAGACCTCTAACATCAGGCACTTTTACTTTACTTTTCACATTTTCAGCTTTTTCTTCTTCTGTATATTCCGGTTCTACACCTAGATATTTCAATGTATTACTCATTACTTCTTTTATAATTGGTCCAGCTGTTGTTGAACCAAATTGCATAACGCCTGTAGGCTCATCAACTATAGCAAGGACTACAATTTTTGGATCGTCAGCTGGTGCCATACCAATAAAAGAACACACATAATGTCCTTGAGCGTAAGATCCATCTATAACCTTTTGTGCAGTTCCTGTTTTTCCACCTAATCTATATCCTGGTAAGTAAGCTATTTTACCCCCACCTTCTGTTACAACAGATTCCATTATTTCTCTCATTTGTGCAGATGTTTCTTTTGAGATAACTTGTTTTACTTGTACTGGATCTACTTCTTTAGTTATATTTCCTTTATTATCAGTATATGCCTTTACTAACCTTGGTTCCATCCTATTTCCGTCATTTACTATGGAACATACTGCTGTGATAAGCTGCATAGGTGTTACAGATATGGATTGACCAAAGGATATTGTTGCTAGTTCAACAGGTCCAACATCCTTTTCATTGTACATTATACTTCCTGCTTCACCTGGTAAATCTATTCCTGTTTTTTTATTTAAACCAAAAGCGTCTATGTAATTATACATTTTTGAAACACCAAGTCTTCTACCTACTTCAACAAAAACTGGGTTACAAGAGTTTTGAACGCCTTGTTTGAATGTTTCTGAACCATGAGGTCTATAAGACCTCCAACATTTTATTTTTTTCCCTTCAACCATGACACTTCCGCTACAAGTAAATTTATCATCTTGCTTAACAACACCTTCTTCTAGACCTGCCGAAGATGTTACAAGTTTAAATGTTGAGCCTGGCTCATATGTATCACTTACAGCTGTGTTTCTCCACATAGTTGAATATGCTTTTATTTTTTCATTATCATTTTTACATTCTTCTAACAGCTCTTCATAAGCAGGATAAATCGCTTTTGTAGGAGTATTTGGATCATAGTCTGGTTTTTTTACCATTGCCTTTACATCTCCTGTTTTAGGATCCATGGCAATTATAGTTACTTTACTTGCATTGTTTTCTTCATAAGCCTTTTGGGCCGCCTTTTCACAATAATGTTGTATTACTTCATCTACAGTTAATACTAATCCATTTCCTGTTGTTGGCTCATAATATTGTTCAGAACCTTGGGGTATTTCTTTCCCTGCTGCATCAGTACTAACAATTAACTTTCCTGCAGTTCCTTTAAGAACATTATCATATTTTAACTCTATTCCTGCTACACCTGATGAATCTGCAGATGTGTGCCCAAGTACATAAGACGCAAAGTTTCCATATGGATAATATCTTTGATTGTCTTCAGCCACCCATATACCAGATAATCTTGCTTTAGTAATTTTATCCGCCGTGTCATCATCTATCCATCTTTTCACTTTAACTAAAGCCATGTTTTTCTTATTAACACTTTTGTATACATCATCATATTTTTCATCCAATATTTTTGCCAGCTCTTCAGAGGTTTTCTTTGCATCTTTTACTTCAACTGGCTTGCACCACACTGTATATTTTGTAACACTCACTGCTAATTCTTTCATATTTGTATCATATATTGCTCCCCTTTTAGCTTCTATAGGAATCTCTCTTGTTTGCTGTTCTGATGCTTTTGTACTAAGCCATTCCCCTTTAATCAATTGTAAGTATCCTATTCTAAATACTAATGATAAAAATAATGAACAAGCCAATATCATTACTATGACTAACCTTTTCCTACTGTTTATTTTTATCTTCATTAACAACCTCCCTTTCTAGTCCTTTAAGTCAATATATCTCATTTGACTTTCATTAGGGTAATTCATATTTAACTTTTCTTTTGCATTTTTCTCTATATTAGTAATGCTGGAATTTTCTAGGCTATCCATTTTTAATCCATCTAAAACTATTTCTTCTTTTCTTAACTGCTTTTTCAAGGTGTTAATTTCATACTTATAGTTGGATACTATAGCATTACCACATAAATTTATGATGATTATTGATACCACAGGAAATGCAAATAAAATAGGTTTAATTACTCTTTTTATTTTTCTCTTTCTATATCTATTCTTTTTTCTCTTTCTATATTCATTTATGTTCTTTACTCTTTCCTTTTTGTTCAAAAAATCACCTCCGTCTTCTGTGGTATATACATATTTAGTTTTTTTGTACCTTTCTTCCTTTAATGACTTATACAAAAATTCATACATAAAATATTATGAATTTTTATATGTAGAACATTTTTTTAAAAAATTTATACTTTCTTTTAGTTTTTTGAAATATTAAATAGAATTAAATATGTTCATTTTCTTTATATTTTTAATAATTTAATTTATACTTAAATTAATATTTCTTTAAAAATAATAGTTTTTGTTGATAAAATAATTAAAACCTGCGAAAAATTTAATAAAAGGAGGAATATATGAAAAAGATATTATTATTGATCATACTAATATACACCGCTATTATTTTTTATGGTTGTAATAAAAATTCAAATGAGGATATCCCTATTTCCCTATCTTCCATAGATATAAGTTCATTGAATAATAATGAGATATTGGACGTAATATATGACAGTAATTTAGAGGAAGGAGTTTATCAGATAACAACAAAAAATAATCGTTATATATTTTTTAAAGGTATCAAAAATGAATATATCGATGTAGGATTAGAACTTAAAGATAAAATGCTTATAATAAATTGTAATACTACTTTCTCTTCAGAAGAAATAAACAAACTATATGTTATAAAAGAAAAAGGTTCAACTTCATCAAAAGGTAAAAATATATTTTTCGATACAATAATGTTAAAAGTAAATAATAAAGAAGTTCCATTTAATTCGGTATATCTTTTATAATAAAAGTAATAAATTATGAATTTCTATTCTCTAAAAAAGCTCATTAATTAATGAGCTTTTTATATTTCATGTAATTTCCACTTATTTCCCTTATATCTAGTAATAAAACACACCACTCTAAATATCCAATCTATACTCATGGCTACCCATACACCAAAAACTCCCATATTCATATATATTCCTAGTACATAACTAAAGCCAATTCTAAAAATCCACATGGATAAAATGGATACTGTCATACAGAATTTAACATCATTTGCTGCACGAAGGGTATTTGGAAGAACAAAAGAAATTGTCCATATTATAATTGATACGCTTCCATTATATAAAATAATATCTTTTGAAATTGTTGCTGTATAATCAGATAAATTATATGCACTTAAAATTAATGGCATGCTTATAAAAGTAAGTATCACGGCTAGAGATATGCATAAAGTACTTATCTTAACTAATTTTCTTGTATAATATTTTGTTTGATCGTAATCTCCTGCACCTATACATTGAGATGTTACAGAAAGAGTGGCCTGACTAATTGCCATACCAGGTATTATTTGAAAAAGCCCAACAGCATTTGCTACAGCATTTGCTGCAATAGCTGATGTTCCAAAGGTTGCAATTAAATTTAATACAATGATTTTTCCAAGTTGAAACATTCCATTTTCCAAACCATTTGGAATGCCAATATGAAGTATTTTCTTGATTAATATCCTATCAAATTTCATACATATTTTTTTTGATAAGTGAATTTGCAAATTATCATTTTTTATTAATATAAAAATTACTACAGCCGCTACAACCCTAGAAAAAACTGTGGGTACGGCTGCACCTGCAATTCCCATCTTAAAAACATAAATTAGAAAATAGTTTCCTATTAAGTTTATTAGATTCATCATAATTGATATTTTCATTGTAATTTTTGAATTTCCCATAGATCGAAATAAAGCTGCACCACCATTGTATATTGCTATGAAAGGAATTGACATGAATACTATAGTTAGGTAAGTATTAGAATATCCCAAAACATCTTGTTCTATATTCCCAAAAACTGTATTAAGAATAAAATACTTGCATAAATACCCAATTATCATAGTAGTAATAGAACTTAAAAAAAGAAAAAGAATGAGTTGATCAGCACTATTACATGCATTGTTTTCATTTTTCTGTCCTAAATATTGTCCTGCTACAACTGCACCTCCTGTAGCAAGAGCTGTAAATATATTTATTATAAGGATATTTATACTATCTACTAAAGATACAGCAGATACTGCAGCTTCCCCTATACTAGCAATCATTATTGAGTCAACTAAACCTACCGTTACTAGTAAAAATTGCTCTATTATTAAGGGAAAAATAAGTTTATATAAATTTTTATCTGAAAATAAATATTCCCGCGTCTTTGGAGTAATTTCCATCTAATCCCCCCTTATAACATTCACCAATAATTATAACAGATATTTAATTTATATTCAGAATTTTAAAATAATAATTTTACACTATAAAAAAGAAAGATAATATTTATCATCTTCCTTTTTATTTTCTATTTTGATGCTTTTTCTAAAGCTTGATTTAAATCCCAGATTAAATCATTTACATCTTCAATTCCTACAGAAACTCTTATCATATCTGGAGTAACACCTGCCAATTCTTGTTCTTTTTTATTTAGTTGAGCATGAGTTGTACTAGCTGGATGAATTACAAGTGATTTAGCATCTGCCACATTAGCAAGATGAGAAAAAACTTGAAGAGATTCTATAAATTTAATTCCAGCTTCTAATCCTCCTTTTATCCCAAAAGTAAATATTGAACCCGGCCCTTTAGGTAAATACTTTTGACCTAATTTGTAATACTTATTTTCTTTTAAACCTGGATAGTTTACCCATGCAACTTCAGGATGATCATTTAAAAATTCTGTGATTTTCTTAGTATTCTCCACATGTCTTTCAACTCTTAAAGATAAGGTTTCAAGTCCTAACAATAATTGGAATGCACTTTGTGCACTTAGACAAGCTCCTGTATCTCTTAGATATTGAGCTAGAAGCTTTGTAGTATAAGCTAATTTCCCACAATCTTTAGCATAATTTAAACCATTATAAGATAAATCTGGTTCTGTTAAACATGGGAATTTTCCACTTTTTATCCAGTCAAAATTTCCACTATCAACTACCACTCCACCTAAAGTTGTTCCATGTCCTCCTATAAATTTTGTAGCTGAATGAACAACAATATCAACACCATAATCAAATACTTTTATTAAGTAAGGTGTTCCAAAAGTATTATCCAGCATAAATGGAACTTTAGACTCATGAGCTATTTCTGCAATTTTTTCTATATCAATAATATTTATTCCTGGGTTTCCTATAGTTTCTGCATAAACTAATCTTGTTTTATCATTTATTGAAGCTCTAAAACTTTCTGGATTATCAGGATTTACAAAATGAGTTTTAATCCCTAATTTAGGTAACATATTTGCTAGTAAATTGAATGTTCCACCATATATTGTTGGTGCAGCAACTATTTCATCACCAGCTTGAAGTATATTTAATATAGCAGCATTAATAGCCCCCATTCCAGAAGCAAAGGCTACAGCTCCTACTCCACCTTCAAGTAAAGCCATTCTTTCCTGAAATACTGCAACCGTTGGATTTGATATTCTTGAATAAATATGTCCCTCTGTTTTTAATGCAAATAAATCTGCCCCATGATTCACACTCTCAAAACAATAAGATGTTGTCTGATAAATTGGGACTGCTCTAGCTCCTGTTGTCGAATCTGGTTGTTGTCCCCCATGAACTTGTAATGTTGAAAAACCTAACTTTCTTTTACTCATAATTTGTATCCCCCTTGTTATTTAATATAAATAATATTAAACAATATATAAAAAACCTTACAAGTTACATCTAATTAAATAAAAAAGGTTCTTTTATCTTAAAGATAAAAGAACCTTAATAATCTAAGATTTACCTCTTATCTTTCTTATGTTTCCATAAGTAGGATTTAGCACCTATCTAATATAGGTTGCTGGACTTCTTCGGGCCTATTCCCTCCATCACTCTTGATAAGATTTTTTACTATTAATTTAATAAGTTAATTGTATACATGTTTTTATTCATATGCAACAATAAAATTATTTTTTTTGAGCTACTCTAAGTTTTGCACTTCTCGACCTTGGATTTCTTTCAATTTCTTCATCGCTAGGAATTATTGGTTTTCTTGTTATAATCTTAACTTCTGATTTTTTGTCACATTGACAAATTGGAAGTTCTGGTGGACAAACGCAACTTAAAGCTAAATCTTTGAATTCATTTTTTACTATTCTATCTTCTAATGAATGGAATGTAATTATACAAACTCTTCCACCTTTATTCATCATAGAAACAGCATCTTCAATCATTTTATTTATTACGCCAAGTTCATTATTTACTTCAATTCTTATAGCTTGGAAAGTTCTCTTTGCTGGATGTGGTCCATCTATTCTAGCTTTTTTAGGTATTGCTTTTTTTATAACATCAACAAGCTCACCAGTTTTTTCAATTGGACCATTTGCTTCTCTTTCTTCTACTATAAATTTAGCAATTCTCTTTGACCAATTATCTTCACCATAATCTCTGATTATCTTAGCTAATTGTTCTTCACTGTAAGTGTTTACCACATCATATGCAGAAAAATCTTTTCTTACATCCATTCTCATATCTAGTGGTGCATCATGCATATAAGAAAACCCTCTATCAGCTTCATCAAGTTGATGAGAAGACACTCCTAGGTCTGCAAGTACTCCATCTATTTTATAAACACCTATTTTTTCTAATTCTGATTTAATATTTTCAAAATTGCTGTGTACAAATTTTACTCTATCTGAATACTCAGCTAACCTTTCTTTTGCCGTTGCTATGGCATTTTTATCTTGATCAAATCCAATAAATAAACCTTTATCAGATAATCTCTTTACTATTTCTTTTGAATGACCTGCACCACCCATAGTACAGTCCACATATACTCCATCTTCTTTTATGTCTAAATTTTCAATACATTCATCTAGTAGTACAGACACATGATTAAATTCCATTTTTTCTTCTCCTTAAGAGTTACTAGTTAGCCTCTATTTTTTCTTTTTTGATAATATTTTATGTAAAATCACACAAACTATAATAGTTACTAAACTTATTACTTGAGCCATTCTAAGTGGACCAATCATAAGAGAATCTGTTCTAAGTCCCTCTATGAAAAATCTTCCTATTGAATATAAAATTAAATAAAATATAGCTAATTGACCTTCATATTTTTTCTTCTTTCTAAAACACCACAAAAATATGAATATACCTAAATCCCAGATAGATTCATATAAAAACGTCGGATGGACTCTAATGCCATCAACAATTATTCCCCAAGGTAAGGACGTTGGTCCTCCATGTGCTTCTCCATTTATAAAATTTCCCCATCTTCCTATGGCTTGACCTAAAGGTATACCAATCATTACAGTATCAGCCATCTTAAAGAAATTAATTTTTTTAATTTTAGTATATATGAATCCAGCCAATATACCACCAATTAAAGCTCCATGTATAGCCATACCTCCACCTCTGAAATTTAGTATTTCAGATAGATTATTAGAATACCAAGACCAATTAAAAACAACGTAATAAAGTCTAGCGCCAATTAAACCACAAGGTATTGCTATTATAGCTAAATTTAGCAAATCATCTTCACTTATATTCACTCTTTTTCCTTCTTTTAGCGCTATAAATACGCATATTATCATAGCTAGTGCCATTAATACGCCATACCACATTACATCTAAACCAAATATTGTGAATGCCACTCTATCCATTATTTCACCTCTTATAATTTAAATAATCTTTTAAAAAATCCTTTTTTCTTTACTTCTTCTTTGTAAGGTTTTGACACAAATAAATCTTCATTATTTATTATCGCATTATTATTTTTTATAAATAAATTATCTGCCATTTCTTTTGAATATTTTTCGAATACATATTTGTATGCATCTAAAAATATTGGTGTTCTTCTTTTGCTACGATGAGCATCTGTTCCTACAATATGAACCATATTTCTGCTTATTAATGTATTACAAGTTCGTTGTAATTCTTTTCCACTCTTACCTAAAATACTATGAGAGTTTATTTGTATTATAGCTCCAGCTTCGATAACCTCATATATTAACTCCGGATTCTCTTGAACTTCCCTATATCTTTCCACATGTGCAAAAACTGGTATGTAGTTTTTTTCTTTTAATTCATATACTATATTACATAAATCATTTGGAAAATTTGTAGGAGGAAGTTCGATAAGTATGTATCTACTATTATTTAAAGTATAAAAATCTAATTCATCAATTTGTTTTATTAAATCATTAGTATAGTAAATTTCATTCCCAATTAGCACTTCAATATCTATCATATTTTCTCTTAAAACATTATTAAAATCTTTTAGCTCTTTTAATAGTTCTTCGCCCTTTTTATACCTGAAATCTGGATGATAATGTGATGTATTAACAATTTTTTTTATACCTTGTTCTCTAGCTATCAGAGCCATTTCTATAGACTCATTCAAACTTCTAGAACCATCATCTACTTCAGGCAAAATGTGGCAATGTATATCAATCATAAAACATAGCCTCCTTCTACCCTAAACATTTATCCTTTTCATTTTTTATTATATCAGTTTCTTAATAATAAAAAAATAGAATGCCTTAATTATAATTAATTAATAAATATTTTACAATGAAAAAAAGGATACTTATCGTCAATTTTAACTAAAATTATCTCTTTAATTAAAATTGACTAATTATCCTTTATTTTATTACATTTTTATTTTTATATAAGTATTATCTAGGTTCTGCAATAGATATAACACAATTCTCTTCTTTAAAATGATCATTTAGTCTTTCACTTACCTCTTCAAATGTGACTTCCTTCATTACTTCCACATAGTCTAGTAAATTTATACCTTTAAATTTGTAAGTTATAAAATTATTAGCAATAAAAGTAACCGAATCAAAATATTTAATAAAGTTACCTATATTTTTTTTCTTTGTTCTTTCAAAACTTTCTTTATCTAAACCTTCTAATTTAAATTTTTCAATATAAGACATTATAATTTTTTTTACTTTATGAGGATCTTTTGATTCGCCTCCTATAGATGTATATGCATAATCTACCTGTGAAGAGAATCCCGCACCAAAGTTTGGAGTTATAAGCCCTTGCATATATAAATTTTCGTATATAGCGCTACCTTTTTTGAATAACATATCTGTAATGATATCTGTCATTACCTCATATCTTAATAATTCTTCACCCTTCATTCCTACTTTATCATCTTTAAAGCAAATTGAAAACATTGGCATAGATATAGGGAATTTTTCTACAACCTCTTTTTGGTTGACTTCCTTAGGCTCTTTTGGATAAAATCTCACAATTTCTTCTTGAAGTTTTTGTATATCTTTATGATTAGCTTTTTTTACATGTTCAAACACTTCTTTTTTATCCAAATCACCTACCACAAATAAAATCATATTTCCTGGATTATAAAATGTATTATAGCATTTATATAATTCTTCTTTAGTTATCTTATATATACTATCCACAGTACCTGCAATATCTATTCTAGTCGGGTGATTTACATACATTGCTTTAAGAGCATTAAAAAATACATTCCACTCTGGATCATCATTATACATTTTTATTTCTTGTTCTATTATCCCTTTTTCTTTTTCCACATTCTCATCTGTAAAGTACGGTGTTTGAACATAGTCTATTAAATGTTCTAAGCATTCATAAAAATATTCTGTAGCAGAAAACAAATACGCTGTCATAGTAAAATTAGTAAAGGCATTGGCATTTGCTCCATATTTTGAAAACTTATCAAATGCATTTCCTCCATCCGGTTGTTCAAACATTTTATGTTCTAAAAAATGGGCAATACCGGCATTTACAAGCATTTTACCTTTTTCATTTATAGGAATAAATTCTAAATCATTTGAACCATAATTAGTTGCAAGAACAGCATATTTTTTAGTAAACCCTTTTTTAGGCATAAAATAAACATCTAAACCATTTTCTAATTTTTCATAATATAATTCTTCTTTTAATAATTCGTTAACTATTTTTTCCATTTTTATGCCTCCTTATTGTTACTTAGAAAGTATATAGTATCTAACTGAATATTTTTAAATGCATCAACTATATCTTCCACTGTAACCTTTTCTATAATTTCTATAATTTTTTCCACAGTTGTATTTGTTTGACCCATACTTTGAGAGAAATAAAAATCTGATGCTCCTCCAATAGAGTCTTTTATTGTTTTTAATGAACTTATTAAAGCACTTTTACTATTTAATAATTCTTCCTTAGAAATTTGCCCTTCTTTTAAACATTCTAGTTGTTCTTTGATTAGCTTAATTGTTTTATCGTAGTTTTCACTTTCTATTCCAGAAGCTATAAACATGGATGTTTTATATTTTTCTAGTGAAGAATAAATATAATAGCATAAACTTTCTTTTTCTCTAACATTTACAAATAACTTTGAATGAGGTCCTCCACCAAGAACATTAGAACCTACAAATAAAGAATAGTATTTATATTCGTCTTTGTAGTCAATATTACATCTAAATCCCATAACAAGTTTTCCTTGAGTTATGTCCATATATTCATTTATTACATTTACTTCATCCACGTCCTTATTAAAATCTGCTCTAGGTATTTCTACTATATTTTCTCTATGAAAGTTAAATCCATTCGATATTATTTTTACTATTTCATCTTCATTGAAATTGCCCTCTACAACTATATCTATAGGAGAAGTTCTCATAATTTCCATATAGTGTTCATAGAGTCCTTTGGCAGTTATTTTATCTATATCTTCTATATAACCTAAATCACTAATTCCATATCTTTCACCTTTAAACATTTCTTCACGTGCACGCTCAATAGCATATCTACCTTTATCATTTATAATTGACTCTATTCTATTTTTAAGGTTTTCTTTTTCTATTTTTACATATTCTTCTTTAAATCCACCACCTATAACTAATGGATGATTAACTACTTCATCTAAAAATTCCACAACAGGTTTAAATATTTTCTCGTCTAAGTACTTTTCATCTGTACTAATAATTTTAAAAGTTATTACTTGAGTTTCTCCTCTTTTGCTGCTATCAGCTCCTATTGAAACTCCGTATAAGTCATCTTGATGTTTGGACATTTCTCTAGCACTTGGGTATTTTTCACTACCACTTTTTATTATAGAAGGAAGTAGGGCATTCATCGTTACTTCATCTCTATTTAATAATCTTTGAATATAGATACTTACTAAATTAGTTTTAAATTTTTCTTCTGGTATTAAAGTTAAGTTAATTCCTTTACCTAGATTTATTGTTTTATTATTTTTCATTTTTACCTCCTCTTATGAGTACTCACTTGTATATACAATAAATGATTTATATATTCAAAATTTTTCCTTTTACTTAATTATATATCTTTTATTATTTTCTAAAATACTTATTTTTATTTTGTTTACACATTTTTATTAGGATATGCCAAATTTCAAGTTAAAATCCTATTAATAATATAAATTCTTACAAAAATAATGTATTTTACAAATAATAACTTATTTCAAACGTGTTTACACATATTAAGATTATGATGTATAATCAATATGTATGTCTAGAAAATACTAAGAAGTGTTTATAATTTATGTATAAATAAAATTGACAAATATGTAAATTCATATAAGAAAGGAAGATTATTAATATGAAATTAGGTATAGTAGGGTTACCAAATGTTGGTAAAAGTACATTATTTAATGCTATAACTCAAGCAGGAGCTGAATCTGCAAACTACCCTTTCTGTACAATAGAACCAAACGTTGGTGTTGTTTCTGTTCCAGATGAAAGATTAGAAGTACTTAGAGAAATGTATGATTGTAAAAAAGTTGTTCCAACAGCTATAGAATTCTGTGATATTGCAGGTTTAGTTAGAGGGGCTTCAAAAGGTGAAGGTTTAGGAAATAAATTCTTATCTCATATAAGAGAAGTTGATGCTATAGTTCACGTTGTTAGATGTTTTGATGATCCAAACGTTGTTCACGTTGATGGAAGTGTTGATCCACTTAGAGATATAGAAACTATAAACTTAGAATTAATATTCTCTGATATAGAAATATTAGAAAGAAGAATATTAAAAAGTGGTAAAGCTGCTAAAGCTGATAAATCTATCGCTGCTGAAGTAGAATTCTTAAAAGAAATATTAGCTGTTCTAGAAGAAAATAAATCAGTTAGAACTATGGATTTAAACGACGATCAAAAAGAATTTGTTGAAACTTTAAATTTATTAACTTCTAAACCAGTAATATATGCTACAAATGTTTGTGAAGATGATTTAGCTGATGAAGGCGAAAATAATGAATATGTTCATAAAGTTAGAGAATTTGCTACTGATGAAAATGCTGAAGTTGTTGTTGTTTGTGCTCAAATAGAAGCAGAAATAGCAGAATTAGAATCTGAAGAAGAGAAACAAGAATTCTTAGAATCTTTAGGACTTGAACAATCAGGTCTTGATAAGTTAATAAAATCTTCTTACTCTTTACTTGGACTTATGTCTTACTTAACTGCTGGTGTTCAAGAAGTCAGAGCTTGGACTATAACAATAGGAACTAAAGCTCCGCAAGCTGCTGGTAAAATCCACTCTGATATGGAAAAAGGATTCATCAGAGGTGAAATAGTAAACTATAAAGATTTAATTGAATGCGGCTCTATAGCTAATGCTAGAGAAAAAGGTAAAGTTAGACTTGAAGGTAAAGAATACGTAATGCAAGATGGTGACGTAGTTAACTGGAGATTCAACGTATAAACTTAATATAAAAATAATTAAGCCAATTATAGATAAAGATCTTTATTGGCTTTTTATTTTCTTTATATAAATAAAAATTTTAATATTCTGTATATTTTTCAAATACATTTTTTTACATATAATAGTGCTATAATTATTACAATTATAAATTATATTCTAAGGGGATGGGGATTTTGAGAAGAAAAGATAGAACTATTAAGGATATTAATACAATCAAAACGATTGTTTCTAAATGTCAAGTCGTTAGAGTTGCCATGTGTAAAGATAATGTACCTTATTTAGTTCCTTTGAATTATGGTTATGTTTTTAAGGACGGAGGAGAACTTATTCTCTAC
This sequence comes from Terrisporobacter glycolicus ATCC 14880 = DSM 1288, assembly GCF_036812735.1. Classification (NCBI taxonomy): domain Bacteria; kingdom Bacillati; phylum Bacillota; class Clostridia; order Peptostreptococcales; family Peptostreptococcaceae; genus Terrisporobacter; species Terrisporobacter glycolicus. Next base: position 3,017,817 of record NZ_CP117523.1, read on the forward strand.
TGTCACTGTTCCACCAGCGGTAAAAAACTTGATATTTTAGAGGAAAACCAAAATGTATTCATAGAAATTGATAATAAGAAAAATATTATCGACGATGATACTCCTTGTGAGTTTGATTTTGAATACTTTAGTATAATGTCTCCAGGTAAAGTTGAATTTGTACATAATATTTATGATAAAATCCATGGTCTAAATAAAATAACAGAACATTATACTTCTAAAGATAATAATAATGAGTTTAAAAATGAAGCTTTAAATAAAATTTTCTTGCTAAAGATTACATGCACAAATCTTTCTGCAAAAATATGTACTAGATAAACTAAATTAAAAGGGTGTAGTGTGAATAAAATAAATTATATCATACTACACCTTTTATATTTATTATAAATTTTACTAAGCTATATTTTCTCTTTCTTTTTTATCCTTACGTCTTTTTGAAAGTTCTGCAACTGCAGTATACAATACATCTGTTGAAGAGTTTAGCGCGGTTTCACAAGAGTCTTGAATAACTCCAACTATAAAACCTACCCCAACTACTTGCATTGCTATTTCATTTGGTATACCAAATAGCGAACACGCAAGTGGTACTAAAAGTAAAGATCCTCCAGCTACTCCTGATGCTCCACAAGCAGATACAGCTGATAATACTGATAATATTATTGCTGTTCCTATATCAACTTTTATCCCCAATGTATTCGCAGCAGCTAAAGCAAGAATTGATATTGTTATTGCTGCACCACCCATGTTTATAGTTGCTCCTAAAGGTATCGACATTGAATATGTATCTTTATCTAGTCCTAATTCTTTACAAAGTCCCATATTTACTGGTATATTCGCAGCTGAACTTCTTGTAAAAAATGCTGTTAATCCACTGTCTTTTAAACATTTTAATACTAATGGATATGGATTTTTACGAGTTCCTATAAATGTTATTGCAGGGTTTACAACCAATGCCACAAATGCCATACATCCAACTAGTAATATTATTAATTGACCATAACTTAATAAAGATTTTATTCCTGATGTTGAAATCGTATCAAATACTAGTCCCATTATACCAAATGGAGCTAAGCTAATTACCCATCTTACTACTTGAGATATAGCATCTGAAATATTTACTATTATTTGTTTTGTAGATTCTTTAGAATTTTTTAAAGCAAGACCTAATACTAAAGCCCAAGTTAGTATACCTATATAATTTGCCTTTGCTAAAGCATTTACAGGGTTATCTACCACATTCATTAATAAAGCTTTTAATACTTCCCCTACTCCACCTGGAGGAGTCACTCCTTCTGCACCTGCTGCAAGTGTTAATGTTATCGGAAAAATAAAACTTGCTATAACCGCCACTACACCAGCTAATAAAGTTCCTAAAAGATATAAAATTATTATTGATTTCATATTTGTTTTTTGACCTTCTTTATGTTGACATATTGCAGCCATAACTAAAAAGAAAACTAAAATTGGTGCTACAGCTTTTAACGCACCTACAAATAATGACCCTAAAATTGCAATTGGAGCTAATTGAGTTGGCACTGTAACTGCTAAAGTTATACCAATTATTAATCCCACAATGATTCGCTTTACTAAACTAATATCATTCCACCTTTTTACTAATTCCTTCATATATGAATCCCCCTAAAAAATTTTAATATAAACAAATATTAGCACTTTTTAATATTGCCTTCAATTAAATTGCTATATTTTTCCTATTTATTGACAAAATTATCATAATAATCAGAAAAATAATTATTAATTTACTATAAATTCATAATAAAAAAAGCATATCGATGATTACGTCGATACGCTTTCAAATTATCTTTTAAAATCAATTATCTCTTTATCTCCAAAATCAACAGTGGTTTGGCTTAAAGTTGTATTAGCTATTATTTTGCCTTCTCTGATTGAACAATAAACAGGTACCTGTCTTCTTATTGCATCGTATCCATTCTCAGCTGGAAGAAGAATCATATTTCCTGGCTTACCAACTTCTATTCCATATTTGTCACTTATATTTAAAGTTCTTGCTGAATTGTCTGTTATTAAATCTATTGATTCATTTATCTCACTATATCCCATCATTTGACATACATGAAGTCCCATATGAAGTACTTGTAACATATTTCCCGTGCCTAGCGGATTCCAGGGATCCATTATATCATCATGTCCAAAACATACATTTATTCCTGATTCTACCATTTCCTTAACTCTTGTTATGCCTCTTCTTTTTGGATAAGTATCAAATCTACCTTGAAGATGTATATTTACTAAAGGGTTTGCTACAAAGTTTATTCCACTCATTTTTAATAATCTAAATAATTTGTATGTGTAAGCTCCATTATATGAATGCATGGCTGTTGTATGACTTGCTGTTACTTTATGACCCATATTGTACTCATAAGCTCTAGTTGCAAGTACTTCTATAAATCTAGATTGCTCATCATCTATTTCATCACAATGAACATCTACTAAAACATCATATTTTTTAGCAAGCTCCATCATTTTATTTATACTTTCTACTCCGTATTCTCTTGTAAACTCAAAGTGTGGTATGGCTCCTATTACATCTGCACCAAGCTTTAATGACTCTTCTAATAATTCTAAACCATTTGGGTAAGATAATATTCCTTCTTGTGGGAAGGCTACTATTTGTAATGTTACATAATCTTTTAACTCTTCTCTAAGTTCTATCATAGCTTTCATTGCCGTAAGATTTGGATCTGTAGTGTCTACATGGGTTCTTATATATTGGATTCCATTGGCAACTTGCCAAGATATGGCCTTTCTTGCTCTAGTTTTCACATCTCCTATGCTTAAAAATTTTTTCCTTTCTGACCAACGTTCTATTCCTTCAAATAAAGTTCCACTTTCATTCCACTTAGGTTCACCTGCTGTTAGTGTTGTATCTAGGTGAATATGTGGTTCTATAAATGGCGGTACAACTAAAAATCCATTTGCATCTACTATTTCTTCATTTGATGCTTCTATATTTTCTCCTATTTTAGTTATTACTCCATTTTCAATTAATATATCTACTAAATTGTCATTATTTCTTAATCTTGCTCTTTTTATTAACATTTTCTTATCCTCCTAAGATACTCACTATTATTATGCTGCTATTTTTTCTTCTTTTTCAACTTCTTTTTGATTAGTTAATTTTGTTAATACAACATATGATACTATTGCTGTTAAAACTGAATTTACTGGTGTTATTCCAGGTATTGTATAAGCTCCTATTACACCTGTTATCCAGGCAATAACTGCATTTATGTTTACTGCTTTAAATTTAGTATTTTTAAATTCTGTATATTTTCCTTTGTTTATTATAAAATAATCTGCAATTAATACTGCTCCCGTTGCTGGTATGAATGAGTTTAACATATTTAGCCAGGTCATAAAGTTATTATAAAGAATCATTGCTAAAAGCGTTCCAATGGCACCATTTACTATAACCATTCTACTTTTAGGTTGCTTAGTTATGTTAGCAAACCCTAGACCCGAGCCGTATAGTGCATTATCATTTGTTGTCCATATGTTAAGTCCTAATATTATTATTGCTGGTATTATTAAGCCTTGTGTAAACATAACTTCTGATATATCAGCTTGACCAGTTGCCATAGCCCCTATTGCCCCAAAAGCCAACATCAATGAATTACCGATTAAAAATGCAATCACAGTAGTTGATACTGCTATTTTTTTATCTTTTGAAAATCTTGTAAAGTCTGGTGTCAAAGTTCCGCCACTTATAAATGTTCCAACAACTGCTGCTAGGGCTGCACTCATTGTCATAGTTCCACTTGATTCTATTGATAATAATCCTGCTATGCCTCCAACATCTGTTATTGCTTTTCCTGCAGATATGCTTCCAAGTATAGCTATTGCTGGTACTGCTATCATACTTAGTATTGTAAGTGACTTCATACCAAAATAAGCTGTTGCCGTCATTAATAATCCTGACACTATAATTAAGGTCCATAAGTTTATTCCTGTTACTTTAGAAACCGGTATTGCAAACATTGCAACCCCTACTCCAAACCAACCTACTTGAGTTACTGAAACTAAAAATGATAAAAGGTATGAACCCTTTTCTCCAAATGAATATCTTGCAAGTAAGTGAGTTGATAGTCCTGTATCTCCTGCTATATAAGCTAAAAGACCTGTGTATATACATAGTAAAATATTTCCCAATATTACAGCTTTTATAAAATCCCCCATATTGAGGTTTGTTCCTATGTTCCCTCCTGCTAACATACTTGCTGAAAAAAATGCAAATCCTAGCATTACCACTAACATTGAAAAGAATCCTTTTTTTGCTCCTTGTGGTATAACTTCTAATGAATAGTCCTGATCTTGATGTTGTTTATTGTTCATGATTTTCTACCTTTCTTTTTAGTACCTAAAAAGAAAAGCTCCTTGCATTTACAAGGAGCTTCGAATTGTAACAATATATTTATATACATTTAACTACTCAAAATTAAATTTAAATATAATATGCCAAATTACTATCTTTTATAATTTTCTTCCGAAAACCTTGCCAGTTTCTCTGAACTGAATTAAAGGTACTATACAATTTTTTTGTTATATATAATTTATCATAGTTGTCGAAATTTGTAAATAACTTTTCATTTAATTATTAATAATAAAAAGCATATGAATATTGAATCAATATACGCTTTTTTATTAAGTATATTTATTTAACAAATTTAAACTTAGACTCTAATTTTATCCCAGATTTTTTCCTAATCTTTTCTGCTTGCACTTTAACTTTTTCTAATAACTCAGCTTCATCTAAAACAACTATTTCTCTTTCTTTCATTAGCCATTTACCGTTACATATAGTTGATTCAACATTTTGACTACTCATCGAATATACTATATTCCCTATTGGGTTATGCATTGGTAGTGAGTGGATGTCATTCCCATTTAATATTATCATATCAGCTTTCTTTCCTACTTCTAAACTTCCTATTATATCTTCCAAAAGTGCACATTTAGCTCCATTTAAAGTAGCCATTTCTAAGATTTGTTCTGCATATACTACTTCTGGATTTAAAGTTCTTCCCTTATGAATTAAAGAAGTTAAATACATATCCCTCATCATATCCATTCTGTTATTTGAAGGAGCACCATCTGTACCTATTGATACTGGAATGCCTTTGTGTAACATTTCTGGTATGGATGCAAACCCAAGAACAACTTTCATAGCTGCTGCTGGATTGTGAGAAACTTTGACATCATTTAACCTAAATAAATCTAATTCTCTATTATTTAACCATACAGTGTGTACTGCTAATAAGTTTGGTCCAAGGATACCTAATTCATTTAAATGTTCAACTGTTCCAAGTCCTTTTCTTGTTTTTGCAAAATCTATTTCATCTGCAATCTCTGCTATATGCATATGAATTCCTGTCTTATATTTATCTGCCAATTCTTTTGTTCTTACTATTAATTCATCAGAGTTATTAAATATAGTTCTTAATCCAAACCATATTTTAACTCTTTCATCACATGTATTATTATACTTTTCAAATAGTTCTATTTGAGTATCCAATTCTTCTTCACAAGTTTTATCCCAAGCCTTTGGTAATCCTTCACCATTATCCATAACTGACTTTGTAAGACAAGCTCTTATTCCTGTTTTATCTACTGCTTCTACCATGGCATCCACATACTGTCCACCAGCTTCTAAAAATGTAGTAACACCAGATTTTATTAATTCTACACAACATGCTGTAGAAGAAATTAATGAATCATCGTAATCAAAACTACTTTCATATGGCCAGATTCTTTCTCTTAACCAAGTAAGAAGAGTTACGTCATCTGCTATACCTCTACCCAATTGTTGTGATAAATGTACATGAGTATTTACGAAACCTGGCATTAATATTTTGCCCTTTGCATCATAAATTTCAGCATCTTCATCAATTAAGTTTTCATCCACATGACCTACAGCTTTTATTATATTATTTTCTATAAGTATACTACCATTTTCATATACTTCTTTTTCTTCATTCATTGTTATTAAAAAGCAATTTTTTATAAATAATTGTCTCATTTTATATCTCCCTTAAATATCCTAACTAAGCGCTAAATTTATTACTGATAAAATACCTATTATCCAAAGTGTTAAACTTACCTTATGTGCTTCCTTTGAAACTACATGCATTAATATATATGAAATAAATCCAAAACATAAACCTATAGATATACTGTAAGTTAAAGGCATTAATAATATTGTTATAAATGCTGATACAGCTATTTTACGATCATCAAAATTTACTTGTTTTATACTTGTAAACATGAATACTCCAACCATTACTAATGCTGGTGCTGCAGCATATGAAGGAACTGCTCCTAAAAGCGGAGTAAACAATAATGTTATTAAGAATAATCCTGCCGTAACTACTGAGGCAAGACCTGTTCTAGCACCTGCTGCTATACCTGCTGCTGATTCTCCAAAAGTAGTAACTGTACTCGTTCCAAGTAATGAACCTATTAATGTAGAGGTAACATCTGCATACAACATTCTTGACAAACCATTTATATTTCCATCTTTACCTTCAAGCCCCATTTGCTTGCAGCAGCTTATTAAAAACGCTAATGAATCAAACATATCTATAAACATAAATGAGAATATTGGTCCTATTAATGAAAACTTAAGAGCTCCTAATATATCTAATTTAAATGCTACCGGTTCTATACTTGGTGGAACTGATATTATGGCACTTGGTAATTCAACATACCCTGTAGCTATTGATATAACTGTAGTTATAACGATACTTATTAAAATACCACCCTTTACTTTTTTCACTTCAAATATAAACATTAAAGCAAGTCCAAGTAAAGCTATTAAAACAGTGGGTGTAAATTCACCTAGAGCTACAAGTGTTGATTGGTCTGCCACTATTACACCCATACTTTTTAAACCTACAAATGATAAGAATAAGCCTATACCTGCTGCCGAAGCTATACTAAGTTCTTTTGGTATTGCTTGTGCTATATAGTTACGAACTCCTGTTACTGCTAAAATGAAGAATATCATCCCCGAAATGAATACAACTCCTAAAGCTTGTTGCCAAGATACACCTTCTCCTAAAACTAAAGAATAAGTAAAAAATGCATTTAATCCCATACCTGGCGCAAGAGCAAAAGGTGCATTACCTAAAAATGCAAATGTTAATGTACCAATGGCAGTAGCTAAAATAGTAACTGTTATAAGTGCTGCTTTGTCCATTCCTGCATCTGCTAATATAGCAGGATTAACAAATACAATATATGCCATTGTTAAAAATGTTGTAATACCACCGATTACTTCTGTTTTCACGTTTGAACCACGTTCACTATATTTAAATACCTTATCTAAAAATGTCTCTGAACTATTTACTTCTTGTTGTCTTTGCGCTTCCATATTTCCTCCTAAAGATGTATCAAAATAAAAAAAGATATATATTCTATATGAATAGAACATATATCTTTTTAGAATTTCATCCTTAAGATTCTGTAGCTATTCATAGTGATCTCATTTACGGTGAGTTCGTAGAAACTTATGGACCATATTACCATTATATACGAATATTAATATCTGTTTTTTTAAAATTATACATATTTTATTCATATTTTTCAATACTTTTTGTATTATTTTGTTGAAATATTATATTTTATCGAACATTTCCTTTATTCACCAATTAAGATAATACGTTGTTTTATTAAAAAAGAAGCTGTTTTCAATTTTCAAATACAGCTTCTTTCTATGTTTAAAAATAATTGAATTTTAAAGATAAAGAATATAAAAATAATCAATTCAACTATTCTTATTTTTTTAATTCATCATAGCAAAGTGCATATGGTTTTGGTATTACATATTTTCCTTTTCCTTTTTCTCCAACAAATTTTCCTCTTTCAGCCACAATTTCTCCACGTAAAAATACTTTATCGGCTATACCTATTTTTTCAAATCCCTCAAAAGCTGCATAGTCTGTTCCTTCATAACTATCTGCATGTGTTATAGTTCCTCTAAAAGTAGGGTCATATATTACAATGTCTGCATCTGAACCTGGGAGTATAGCACCTTTTTGCGGATATAGACCAACAACTTTTGCTGGAGTAGTTGCAAATACTTCAACAAATCTTTGTTTAGATATTTTTCCTTTTTCCACACCTTGTGACCAAAGCATAGCTAATCTGTCCTGAACACTTGGGCAACCATTAGGAATTTTAGCAAAATTATTAAGTCCATCTTTTTTCTTATCAAATCCACCTGCCACTGCAGCATGGTCTGATCCTACTGAAAGTAAATAATTATTTTTTATTGCATCCCACATTGCCTCTAAATGTTCATCTGTTCTAAGCGCTGGTGAACAAACATATTTTGCACCTTCAAAATTTGGTTTTTCTAAGAAAGATTGGTTTAATGTAAGATAATGTGTACATGTTTCTCCATATATAGGAAGACCTCTTTCATGAGCAGCTTTTATATGTTCCATAGCTCCCTTCGAAGAAACGTGAACTACAAATAACGGACATCCAGCAAGTTCAGCTAAATAAATTGCCCTTTGAGTAGCTTCATCTTCAACTACAGGAGGCCTAGAATAAGCATGATATACAGGTTCAGTTTTACCTTCTGCAAGTAATTGATTCTGAAGAGTATACACCATGTCACCATTTTCTGCATGGACCATTATTGTAATTCCATATTTTTTAGCAAGTTGCATTCCTTTAAATATAAGATCATCTGGAACCATAAAAGGTGTATATTTATATGCCATAAAAAATTTGAGCGTAGTAATTCCTGCATCAACCATTTTAGGTATTTCATCAAGCAAACTTTCACTAGTATCCATAACCATACCATGGAATGAATAGTCAGATGATGATTTATCCTTTGCAAATTCGTCATTTTGTATTTTAACAGACTCTATTATTCCTTTTCCTTTGATCTGTGGTGCAAAATCAACAATTGTAGTAGTTCCACCAACTAAAGCAGCATGAGATGTTTCAAAGGAAAGCGTAGCAAAAGATCCCATATGAACATGCTCATCTACCCCACCAGGAAATACATATTTTCCAGTAGCATTTATAATATCGTGTCCATCTTCACATAAATCCACTCCAATTTGAACAATTTGTTCCCCTTCAATCAGTATATCACCTACAAATTCATCATTTGCAGATATTATAGTACCATTTTTAATAATCTTTCCCATAAATATCCTCCTTTTCAAAAATAGGGAGCACCCGTTATAATGTGCTCCCTATTTCTATTAAGTAAATACTTTATTATAAAATTTTAAGTATGTTCTATATTCGAATATTATTTGTTATCTAATTTTCTTTCTGGAGTTCTATAAACACTTGAGTCTATTCCTTCTAAATATTTAACAACTTCTTCTACTGAAACAACATCACAGAATTTGGCTTCCATATCGAATAAGTTCCACTCTATAACACCAGGTACTCTATCTCCAACTGTTCCTCTAGGTACTATAGTTTTAAATCCATATCCAGTAGAATCCATTACGGTATGTCTGACACATGCACAAGAAGTAGCTCCCATTACTATAAGAGTGTCTACACCTAAATAATTAAGTGTTTGAGCTAAATGAGTTCCAAAGAAGTTAGATGCATACTTTTTATGAATAACTGGCTCTTCAGGTCTTGGCTTTAATTTAGGATCTATTTCTAACCAGTCAGTGTTTATGTCAAGAGCGCTCATAGGTATTTTTTCATCCCATCTTGGTAAATCCCATTGTCTTTCTCCTATGTAACCCGTTGTAGTATGGAATATAGGTACTCCTGATTTTCTTCCAGCTTCTAAAACCTTAAGTGCTTCTGCACAAACTTCTTCAGAGTGGTCACATGTAAACGGATGTCCCTCACTCATCCAAGCCTTAGCCATATCTACAGTTGTTATAGCTGGAGCTTTACCAAATCCCATTTCTCTCATAAATCCTCTTTCTTTATAAATCTCTCTTGCTTCTGCAAATGCCTTTCTTAATAATTCCTCGTCAAATTGATATTGGTCAACAAATTTGTAATCTTTATTTTCTGCCATAAGTAAATCTCCCTTCAACATTTTTATTATTTATTAAGGGACCTCTTCCCTTTGCCTTTATATATAGCAAAGTTCATGCCAAAATTTAACAGTCTATAAACCTGAGTATTTAGCCATTTGTCATCATTTGATTAACACGTTATTTGCATTTTCGCAAAAAATATATTCAAATTTATTAGATACCGCTTATATACAGTCTTTTTAAAAATGCAAAGTGTATTGCTTTTTTGCATTTTTACAAATAAAGAATAGATTTATCTCAAAATGTTTTTAATATAGTAATGATTTTATTAATTTTTATTTTTAATCTGTAAATTTCAAATTATACTTATTCATTTTTCGTGAAAGAGTTGAGTAATGTATTCCTAAAACTTCTGATGCCTGTTCTAAGGTGTGATATTTTTTAATTGTATCTTCTATAATTGTTTTTTCATATAGATTTATAAGATAATTTAACTTTTCTTTTTTACCTTCACTTTTACCACCTTTATAATTAGAAATCATTATTTGTGATAAAATTTTACCTGGAATGGAATCTACCTCTATGTTTTTTTCATTTATTACAAATAAATACTCCACCATATTTTCAAGTTCTCTAACATTTCCAGGATAATTATATCTTATAAGATAATTCAGAGCTTCTTTTGATATAATCTTATTTACTTTATATTTATTATTTAGTTTATTTATAAAGAAATCAATAAATACAGGTATATCATCTGGTCTTTCTCTAAGAGGTGGTATGGTGATTGGAAAAACATTAAGTCTAAAAAAAAGATCTTCTCTAAAATTACCATCTTTAACTTCTTTTTCTAAGTTTCTATTAGTAGCTGCTATTACTCTTATATCAAGTTTTTTGCGTTCCTTCCCACCTACTCTTGTAATTTCTTTTTCTTGAATTGCACGTAATAATTTTGACTGCACCGATAACTGTAATTCTCCTATTTCATCTAAAAATAATGTTCCTCCATTTGCAAGTTCAAAAAATCCTATTTTTCCATTGTTTGATGCTCCCGTAAATGCTCCTTTTTCATATCCAAATAATTCTGATTCAAATAATTCCTTTGGTATAGCTGCACAGTTAACTTTAATAAAGATATTATTTTTTCTTCCACTTAATCCATGAATATATTTACTAACGACCTCTTTCCCTGTTCCTGATTCGCCATATATCATAACTGTAGAATCAAAATTTGCTACCTTACTGGCTAACTTAGCAGTCTCCTTCATTGCCTTACTTTCAAATATAAATTCTTCATTTTTGTTGATTAGCTTTTTTAAATGTTTCATTTCTTGATTAACTTTTTCTTGATTAGCAACATGCTGTTTAATTTCTGACTTAAGCTTTAATAATTCTTCAATATTCCTAGTATTATTAATGACACCGATTATATTATGATTGTTATCAAAAATAGGCTGTGCTGAACTAAATGCAGATTTACCTGTAACATATGAATGTGTAGTAGAAACAGATTTGCCCTTTTTCAAAACTTCCAAAGATATAGCCTTGTTTATAATTCCATTTTCTAAAAGAGTTGCTAAATTTTTGTCTATAATGTCTTTTTTCTTTAATCCTGTAATTTTTTCATATTGTGAATTTACATAAATAATATTTCCACTTCTATCTGTAATTAAAATTCCGTCAAAAGATGAATCTAGAGCATTTTTATAAAAGCTTGTTAACAAAATCCCACCCCTTTTTTAGAATTTCCTCCTTCAATTTACATATTTTTATCTTATTCTTTATGAATAGTATTCTATTTACAAATATAATTTCCTTTAATTAAATATACTCATTGCAAGATATCTCTGTTGAAAATTAAATTTATGTACAAAACAAATGAGCTATAACTTTCTATATATAAAAAATAAGGGAAGAAAATATTTGAATTTTCTTCCCTTATTTCTAAATTTATTAAATTTTAATATTTACAAAATTCATCTCTAATTGAGCTCATTTCTTTAATTATATCATCAACATCCAGTACCATTTCCATCATACCTATTTGTTCTTCATATACACTACCGTCAAACTCTTCTTTTACTTGCGGCTCGCAAGCATGATATACTTGAAGTCCTAACTGGACTCCTGTCAACGGACCAGCAAATGTCGGATCTCCAGCAGTAACTGTTTCAGCAGCAAGTCCTGCTGCTTCACCTTCTGCAGCACCTAACATGACCACAACATTTTCACAACCAAATTCTTCAGCAAATTCTTTTACTCTTTTTTGATTCTCCAAGTCCATTGCTCCAGCAGCTGTTCAGACAAAACATTCTGTTGAAGAAAATACTACTTTTCCTCCAGCTGTTTTTACACATTCTTCTATAGCAGGACCTGGAATACCATCTCTATCACCAATGATAATAATTTTTTTATTTTCCAGTATGCTCATTAAAACACCTCCATATAAATTTTTATATAAAAACAAATTAAATTTATTCAAATACAGTTTGATCACTTACTTCTGTTTGTAATGCTTTTAGTGCTCTCAAAACTAATTCTCGTCTTATTTTTTTACTTCCCTCTTCATCTAATTCTGGATTTCCAAGAGGATGAGGAATTCCAATAGCTGGTACTATTCTATTCGCACCTATTGTTAGAGAAATAGGAACTACCGTACATATATGAACTACTGTTATACCATATCTTTCTATTTCTTTTACCATCGTTGCGCCGCAACGAGTACATGTGCCTCATGTAGAAGTTAGAATTACGCAACTTACGTTATCTTCTATTAATTTTTTACCTATATCTTCTCCAAATTTTTTAGCATTTCCTACACTAGTTCCTGTACCTGTTGTTGCCATAAAATAGTTTGCTATTTCTCCAACTACCCCTTCTTTTTCGAGGTCTCTCATTACATCTAAAGGAACAACTAAATTCGGATTTTTCAGCACAAAAGATCTATCATATCCTCCATGTATAGTTGTAAAATCATCCTTTCCCATAGATTCCATGTTAGATAAATCATATGTTCCAAACTTAGTTGCACTAGAAGATTCAATTTTATCAGGGTTATCTATAGGAACTATACCACCAGATGTTACTAAAGCTATTTTAACTTTTGACATATCTTTTATAGGTTTAGCTGGTTGTACTCTATCAAAATTAGGCATTTCATACTCTGTAGCGAACTCTTTTTTATTCATTTTTTTAACTAACATATCAACAGCTCTTTCAGATCCTCTCAAACTATTGAAATAATTTGTTCTTATTCCTTTCAATATATATCCTTCTTCTTCTGGTGAACCAATTTCTTCTTTTCTAGCTAGTTTCAAAGCTAGTTTGCTAAAATTAGGTATACACTTTCTTAATGTTGCTGCTGAATTTCCAGTAGATATAATATTTAAATCTAATTTAAACATATCCACACCTGGATTTTCTTCATACATTCCAGTAATTACTGGTATTTCTAATTCATCTTCTACTGCCTTACATATTGATCCACAAGCAACTCCGTATCTTCCAGCATTAAATGCAGGTCCTGCTATAAATAAATCTGGTTTCTCTTCTTTTATCATATCTAAAAGCACTTTTGTTGCTTCTTTTATATTTTCACCAAAGTACGTATCTCCGCATATTACTGTTGCTACTATCTCAGCTTCATCTCCAAAAGCTTTTTGAATTGCTATACCTGGCCCTACTACTCCACTTCTTTTTTCTGGAGGTATATTTGCTTTTTCTTCTCCTCCTACTCCAGCAAAGAAATTATTTATATAATGAACTACTCTTATTTTACTCATAATCTTTCCCCCTTTTTAATACCATCTAGCAGCTAAATGATTATATCCATTTGCTATAGTTGAAGCTATTATTATTTGAAGTTCTGCATCCATACTTCCATCTTCATTTAAACATCCTTTATATCCACCTATCATCATTTCCACATATTCAAGAGTTCCAATTATTTTGTCCATAGCGGGGAAATGAACAACTAAATTACCTTGGCCACAAGAAACTACTGCATCAGCTTCTTTTGTTGCATCAGCTACAGATTGACTCTTCCCATCTCTTCCAGGGAATTCATCTGTAATAAGTACAACATCAGCACCTGCATTAGTGCATTTTTTACAATTCATCATTAAATCTGTATCTGGATTTCCGTAACCTTCTTCCGTAATAATTACTCCATCAATTCCTAAGTACTCTACTAACTTAGCTACCATGTCTGAACTTCTTTCTTTGTCCATCAAGAATACATTTTCATTAGTTAATATAACACCGACAAAATTTAAATCTTTTCCATGTCTTTTATATAAATCTTCTATTACAGGATTATTTAAATGATGATAAGTTGTAACCTTATCACAAGGCGCAACACAATTTCCAGAAATAATAGCTCCATCCATTATTTCTGTAGGATACATTAAAGTTGGAACCATTTGTTTTGCATCTACTCCATAATAGTATGTGTCATGAAGTAAACCTTGAGATTGTAACATATGAACATATGCTACAGTAGGCAAATTGGGATACTCTTTAATTTGCTCTTGTATAGGTTTAGTTTCATAAATTATAACTTCATCTGGCTCTATTTCCTTACCTGCCTTGCCTAAATACTCTGCTACTCTTAGTCCAGCCATTCTAGCTGCTTGTTCATAAGCATGAGCTTCTAAACCTTCTTTAGGCTCCATCATTATACATAAATTATTAGTCTTGGAAAAAGGTGTATACTGGGCTATTGGTCCACTCATATCAATAATACCTTCTTGAAAGGCTACTATATTTCCACCTGTAACAACACAAGCGCCTTTTAGCGTATTTGTTTTTCCACTACCAACTGTTTTCACCTTATTTAAAATTCCAGGGAATATGCTTCCTTCCCCCTCAACCTTCACTCTAGGCTCAATAACATCTTTAACTGGTGCTATTCTAACAGATTCCCCTGGTCTACCAATATCTACATTTACACTTTTTATTCGGTCATCACTTAACACCATTTCTTCTACTTTACTCTTGTTCACATAAAGTACTGAGTTTATGATTTCTGTCTTCTGTGCAAATTGAATATCATTAATATATATCTTTCCTAGTTCTAACTTCATGAAGCAACCCCCTTGCATAAATTTTTAATTTATTCACTTTTTATACAAGCAATACTTATGCCAAAATATTTTCCTTATAAAACCCACAAATATAGCCATTCTATTAATATGTAATTAATCTTATTTTGCAATTTTGCAAAAAATAATGATTTATCTGCACCTTACACTTGAAATAGATGTTTTATCAAAATTGCAAAGTATAATCTTATTTTGCGATTTCGCAAATAAAATATAAAGTTCACAAGTTTTTCAGCAAAAAAAGTGTGTATTTTCTCTAAAATACACACTTAATATATATTATTTAAATACCCCTATTCCAAACCTCTTTTTTAATTATTTAAAAAACGCTTGATTTTACTTTAATATCATATTTGTCAAAATCATTTTCTGAGCAGAATATTTCAATTTTTCTCTTTTCTCCAGGTTCAATTTCTGTTTCATTAGCAAATGACTTTTCTATAACTGTTCCTTCAGAATTCATTAATTTATATTCAAATTCAATATAGTCGATGACTTCCTCACTAGTATTTTCAAAAATACCAACTATCTCAGTACTATAATCACCTCTTTTTACTTTCCACTTTATATCTTTAGCCATTTCTTGTAACTTATTATCATTTTTAACTGTTTCTTTTTCCACTTCTTTTACTGCATTATCTACACCAGACATTCCCGCTCCAACTAATGCTACACAGCCTCCAACAATAACTACAAATCCAATAATAATACCTAATAATACCTTTTTCATATCTTACCTCCATAAGTAATTGTCTAATTATAAATTAATTATATAAATTTACTTATGAGTATTGGTATGCTGTCAGCATACCAAATCGAATTTTTTAATTAATAGTTAAACTTAATAATCCACCACCAACTAAAAATATACATATAACATAAATAAAATACCCTGACAACCTTAATGCTATTTTTTTACTTTTTATCAATGGTAACTTATTTTTTATTCCTAAATAATTTGTAAATATAAAATAAATAGATAACATTACTATAACAAGTATAATATTACCTAAAAAATCATTAAAGCCTTCTGCAATAAATAGACCTATTATTAAAAATAAGTACCAAAGGCTAGCACAAATCATATATATAGGATTTTTAGTTCTAAAACCTGGCAAAACTTTTGAATAATAATGTACTGTTTTTATATATTCTTTAATATAGCATTTGCCATCTGATTTTTTATCTATTTGGGTATATTTTATATCATAAAGTTTATTTTTTAATTCTTCTTTTAAATCAAGAACATTAGCATATCTTTTTTCTGCAGAAATATGAGTACATTTTTTTATTATATCTTTTAACAAAGTATTATTTAATTCTTCTTTTATATGTTTTCCCGTAGTTAATACATTCATCATTACACCCATTGCATATATATCACTTCTACAGTCTGTTTGGTCAAATCCAAACTGTTCTGGAGAAGCATACCCCTTTGTTCCTAAAAGTGTTGTATCTAAACTTTCACCTTTTTTGTAGATTCTTGAAATATCAAAATCAATTAATTTTAATACATTATCATTACTTATAATTATATTAGCCGGTTTAATATCTCTGTGAATAATAGGAGGGTTTAAACTATGAATTTCATATAAAGCATCACACAAAGAAATCATATATTCAATTACTTCTTTTTCTCTTAGCTTATTTTCTTTTTCTAGGATTTCCTGCAAAGTATTTCCATTTATAAACTCTTCAATTATTATAAGTTTATCTCCTTTTTCTAATACTTCATATATTCTAGGTATATTTTTACAATTTATATCTTTTATAATTTTATATATTTCCTTTGTATACTCTTTTATTTCCTTCTTAATATATATTTTTTCATCTTGTATATTTTGAACTATAAAAATTTCAACTTTTCTACTTTTATGAATAGATTTCAGTTCCTCATACAGTGATAATTTAAATTCCATATTTATATTCAAATCTAGCACCTCATCTTATTGATTTTCTAACGCTAAAATTATATCATATTACAAGAAGAGGTGAAATATATGAAAAATCTAGAAACAATAAAACTTATGAGTTTATTAAATAATATAGATGATGAATCTAATTTAGATGATTTTATATCAAACACTTTAGATAACTCAAGAAATATAAAACTTTATGAATATTTCGAAAAAATATTTTTAAAAAAAGGCATGAGTAAAAGCACCGTTATTAAAAATGCAGACTTAGATAGAACTTATGCATATGAAATTTTAAGAGGAGATAAGAAACCTAGCAGAGACAAAATACTACAACTATGTATAGGCAGCAATTTCACTTTAGATGAAACTAACAGAGCTTTAAAAATAGGTAATTGCGGTGAACTTTATCCCAAAATTACAAGAGATAGTGTTATAATTTTTGGCCTAAATAAAAATTTAAATATCCTTCGTATTAATGAGCTCCTATTTTCTTATAATTTGACATTATTAGGAGAGGAATAACGCTATTCCTCTCTATATTTTCATATTAAATTTACATCAATTATTTCCCAGGAAAGTTTATTAATAGTTTATTCACTAAATAAACATATTCATGACTATTTCCATTAATTTATTTCTTCTATATTATAAGGTGTGTTTTGGTATACACAGTAGTTCAACCAATTTCCAAAAACTATATTTGCACTTTCTCTCCAAGTAACAAAAGGAGTAGTTTTGTCATCATCATTTTCAAAATAATGTTTAGGCATTTCTATAGATAACCCTTTACTTAAGTCTCTTAAGTATTCTCCTTTTAAAGTATCTCTATCATATTCTAAGTGACCAGTTATAAATATTTGTCTTCTACTTTTATTAGCTACAATAAATATTCCTGCTTCATCTGATTCTGATAATATTTCTAAGTCGTCAACTTTCTCTATATCTTCTCTTTTTACTTCTGTATGTCTAGAATGAGGAGCATAAAACACGTCATTTAGCCCTCTAGTTAAATTGTCATGTTCAAAATTATTCCTATGTTTAAATACACCAAATAACTTCTTATCTAATTGATATTTGGGCACATTATAATGATGATAAAGAGCTGCTTGCGCTCCCCAACATATATGCACTGTGGAATAAACATGAGTTTTGGTCCAATCCATTATATTTTTTAATTCACCCCAATAATCCACATCCTCAAATTCCATTTGTTCTACTGGTGCTCCAGTAATAATAAGTCCGTCAAACTTTTCATCCTTAACGTCATCCACATATCTATAAAATTTATCTAAATGTTCAAGTGGCGTATGGTTTCCCCTATATGATTTAGTTTGAAGTAGTGTAATTTCCACCTGAAGTGGTGTATTTGAAAGATATCTAAGCAGTTGATTTTCAGCTTGTATTTTTATAGGCATTAAATTTAATATTCCTATCTTAAGCGGTCTAATATCTTGATGATTTGCTCTTTCTATATTCATTACAAAAATATTTTCACTTGATAGAACATTGTATGCAGGTAACTGTGACGGTATTTTTATAGGCATTTATTTTCCCCCTTTTTAATTTTCCCTTTTTCTATATTTAAAATAAATTATAGCACAACTACATATTTATTTAGTTAAAAAAGTCATAGTAAAATATAAAGGATAAGATTTTATAATAAAACCTTATCCTTTATATTAATAATATTATAATTACATAAATAGTCCTTTCACAGCTTCAGCAAATGATAATAATGAACGATAACTTATAACTAAAGTTACACATAATATGCATATACCTAATACGTTATTCCAAAGCTTATTTTTATACTCACCTAAATCCTTATGATTAAGTACATATATTAAGAATATTGCGATAATTGGCAATATTATAGCATTCGCTGCTTGAGCCACTAATATAAGTTCTGTTGGACTTGACGACATTCCAAGAGCGCTAAGCACTATGCCTACTCCTAAAACTATCATCCAAACTATTTTGAACTTCATACTTTTCATATCTTTTTTATATCCAAGAGCACCTGTTGTAGCAAATGCTGCTGAAAGTGGTGCTGTTATTGCAGAAGTAAAGCCTGCAGCAAATAATCCTATACCAAAAAACCATTTAGCCCATGATCCAAGTAGTGGTTCTAGTTGTTGTGCCATTACTGCTCCACTATCTATAACCGTTTCGCTTCCATGGAAAGATGCTGACGCTGAAATTATTACAGCCATAGAAATAAGACCGCCAAGTCCTATAGATATTACTGTGTCTATTCGTGCATTTTTTAAATCTTCTTTACTAGTCCATCTCTCAGATACTGAAGACGCATGTAAAAATAAGTTATAAGGAACTACTGTTGTTCCTATTAATCCTACTATAGTTAACCAATCATTTGCTCCTGCTCGTGGTATAAACATTCCTTTTATGATTGCTCCAAAATCTGGTTTTGAAACTATGGCAGTAGTAAAAAAAGTAACGCTCATAACTAAAACTAATCCTATTAATATTTTTTCTATTTTTTTATAATTCCCTGACCAAAGTAATGCAAATGCTACTACACCTAATAATGGTGCCCATATCGTATTTGGAACTTGTGGTATTAATGTTGAAAGCCCCATAGAACCACCAACTAAATTACCTGTCTCATAAGCTATATTTCCTATAAATATGGCAACGATTACTATTCCTACTGCTATGGTTTTTAATGTTTTACTAGAAATTTTTTCTCTTATATTTTCACCTAAACCTTTTTGAGTAATTATACCTAACCTTGCCGCCATTTCTTGGAATATTATCGTTGCAACTGTTGAAAATAGCATTGCCCAAAGTAGAGTATATCCACTACTTGCTCCTGATTTTGTACAAGTTGTTATTGTACCTGGCCCTATAAATCCAGCTGCTATTAGTGCTCCTGGTCCTATATTTTTTAATCTTTCTTTAAATTTACTCTCTTTTTTGGCGATTTCTTCAATTGAATTATCTTTTAAAACTTCCATATTCCTTCCCCCTTTAAATTTTAAAAATAAGATTATAAGTTCTAAGATAATGGTTTTATCTCTATATTTTCTTCTTCTAATTTTTTATTTATTTTTTTTACAAACTCCAATGCTTTTATTCCATCACCATGAACACAGATAGAATCAGCTTTTATATCTATATATTTTCCACTTATTGTTTTTACTTGTTTTTTTATTATCATATCTATCACTCTGTCTATAGCTTCTTCATCATCAGTTATTACAGCACCATCTTTTTTTCTACTTACTAAAGTCCCATCTTCTTCATAAGCCCTATCTGCAAAAACTTCATTGGCACATTTAAGACCAACATCTTCTCCAGCACAAATTAACTGACTTCCACTTAATCCTAAAAGTATAATTTCTTTATCAAATTCATATATTGCTTCGCATATAGTTTTTGCTAAGTTATAGTCTTTAGCTGCCATATTGTATAATGCTCCATGTGGCTTTACATGATTAAGTTTTATATTTTCACTTTTACAAAATCCATATAATGCTCCTATTTGATATTTTGTATATGATTTAGCTTCTTCCAAAGAAATATCCATATTTCTTCTTCCAAATCCCATCAAATCTAAAAACCCTGGATGAGCTCCTATGGATATATTATTTTCTTTTGCTAATTTAACAGTTTTCTCCATTACTACTGGATCTGATGCATGAAAACCACAAGCTATATTAACAGAAGAAACATATTTAATAACTTCTTCATCTAACCCTAATTTATATCTTCCGAAACTTTCCCCTAAGTCACAATTTAAGTCTACTCTATACATAACTTCGTCCCCCAAAACATATTTAGTCTTTTAAATCTTCATTCTTAATATCAGTAATTAGCATATGACCTGGCGAATGAGTTATCACTATACTAGGTTTCACATTCATAACTACAGATTGAGGTGTTACCCCACAAGGCCAAAATACTGGCACTTCACCGTCTTTAATAGTTACACTATCTCCAAATTCAGGATTATTGATATCTTTAATTCCAATTATTTTAGGATCTCCAATATGAATTGGTGTACCATGAACCTTCGGAAATTGCTGCGTTACTGTAACTGCTTTTATCATCTGATCATAAGGAATTGGCCTCATACTTACCACCATATTTCCTTTAAATATTCCAGCTTCTTTACATTCAATATTAGTTTTATACATAGGTACATTACATTCTTCATCAATATGTCTTACTTCAATACGATTTTTTATTAGTTCCGATTCAAAAGAAAAACTACATCCTATAAAAAAACTAACAAAATCTTCTTGCCAAAATTCTTCTACGTCCTCATATTCTCCCCTTAATATTCCATTTTCATATACTCGATACTTTGGAATATCTTTTGCAATATCCACGTCTTTTGCAATATATTTTAAGTTTCTACTCCCCACATCTGACACTTCTAAAACAGGGCATGACTTTGGATTTCTTTGTGTAAACAAAAGAAAGTCATAAGCTAAATCTTTAGGCAAAATCACTAAGTTTGCCTGAGCATAGCCACTACACATACCAGAAGTTGGTTTTGTGTACTTACCTTCTCTAATAATTTGTCTAACTTTAACTGGTGACTCTTTTGAGTAATCCATTTTTATACCCCCATTTTTATCATAGTAATTCTTCTATAAATCCTGTATCTGCTTTCCCCTTCACATAAACTGGATTATTCATAAGAGAATATTGAAAATTAGCATTAGTTTCAATTCCGCCTATAACTAATTCATCTAATGCAATCTTCATTTTTTCTATAGCTTCACTTCTATCACATCCATGAACTATAATCTTCCCTATCATAGAATCATAATTCATTGGAATTTTATATCCACAATATACAAAGGTATCAACTCTAACTCCATTACCTCCAGGAAGATTCAGTGAAGTAATTTCTCCTGGACATGGTAAAAACTTATTAGCTGGATTTTCTGCATTTATTCTACATTCAATAGCATGTCCTTTTATATTAACATCGTCTTGTTTCAAAGATAATTTTTCACCATAAGCAATTTTTATTTGTTCTTTGATTAAATCTACACCTGTAACCATTTCTGTTACTGGATGCTCTACTTGAATTCTTGTATTCATTTCAATGAAGTAAAAATTCAAATCTTCATCCATTATAAATTCAATTGTTCCTGCATTTTCATAATTTACTGCCTTTGCAGCTTTTACTGCCATATTCCCTAATTTTTCTCTAGTCATTTCATCTATAACAGGTGAAGGTGATTCTTCTATCATTTTTTGGTGATTTCTTTGGATTGAACAATCTCTTTCACCTAAATGAACCACATTTCCATAACTATCACCTAAAATTTGAACTTCTATATGTTTAGGATTTCTAATATATTTTTCCACATACATCGTATTGTCATTAAATGCATTTACTGATTCTATCTGAGCCAAATTGAATAGCGTTTCAAAATCTTCTTCTTTTTCTACTATTCTCATACCCTTTCCTCCACCACCAGAGGATGCTTTAACTATTACAGGGTATCCTATTTCATCTGCAATTTTTTTACCATCTTCACTTGTATATATGGGTTCTCTACTTCCTGGAACAACAGGAACGCTGGCTTCAATCATTGTATTTCTTGCTTTTGATTTATTTCCCATAGCATCAATAATCTTACTATCTGGACCTATAAATTTGATGTTTTGTGATTTACATAACTCCACAAACTCACTTTTTTCTGACAAAAACCCAAATCCTGGGTGAATTGCATCTGATTTTGTTACTATAGCCGCACTTACAATTTTACTCATATCTAAATAACTTTCCCTTGGATTTGCCTCTCCAATGCAAACCTTTTCATCAGCCAAAACTGTATGAAGTGAATTTTCATCTACTTTAGAATAAACAGCTACTGTCTTTATACCTAAAGTTTTACAAGCTCTAATTATACGAACTGCTATCTCTCCCCTATTTGCAATTAATATTTTATTAAACATAACTATTCTCCCATAATTAAAGTACTTTTATTTTTATTAGACTCTGACCATATTCAACAGTATCATTGTTATTAATTAAAATGTCCTCAACTATTCCATCATAATTACATTTCACTTCATTCATAACTTTCATAACCTCAATTATACCTATTACTTGATTTTTAGATACTTCATCTCCTACAGCAATATACGGTTCTTCCTCAGGCGATGGTGAGTTATAAAAAGTTCCTATAAGTGGAGATTTAATATACTCAAAATTATCCGACTCTATTCTTTCAACTTCATCTTTTATTTCTAAAATTTCATTTTTTATGACTGATTTTGTACACATAGTCTCTTCCATATTCTTTTCTATTTTTATTTTTGTATCTCCCTCTTTAAAAGAAAATTTAGTAAGTGTAGACTTATCTATTACTTCAATCAATTTTAATATTTCTTTAAAGTCCATGTTAATGCCCCCTTTTACAAACTTGCTATTTGCTATTTAACAATATTTCAATTTTCTTAGATGTATTTCTTGGATTTAATACTTCTATACACGGCTTATTAATTTGTTTCCTAAGTTCTTTTATCTTTTTTATTTCATCTCTATAAAGCTGTTGTGCTTTTTCTAAAGATATTTCTTCAAATCTTATTTTGTCTCCAGTTTTTCTTTGAGCCAGCTTTCCAATATCTACAGAAATAACGGTTGCAATTTTTGTATAACCGCCTGTTGTCTGTCTATCGCTTAACATTATAATTGGCTTACCATGGGAGGGTACTTGTATTGATCCTAGAACAATTCCATCAGATATAATATCTGCCGGTGTTTCATGTTCTATAATAGGTCCATCTAATCTACATCCCATCCTATCAAATTCTTTCGTTACCTCATATTTTTCATTTAAAAATGTACAAATTCCTTTTTGTGTAAAAGCGTCATCTTGAGGCCCTAATATTACCCTCAATACAACTTCTTCTTCTTCTAACTTAAAATCTAATTTTCTAGATAAGTAATTTTCTAAATATACCTTTGGCGAAGAAAATTTAATAAAATCTCCCTCTTTCAACGTTCTTCCTTTATATCCGCCTAAAGAACATTTCACATTTGTTGATTTACTCCCCATTACTTTATCAATTTTTAATCCTCCGCAAAAAGCTATATATGCCCTAGCTCCCGTTTGTGCATTTTCAAAAGATAAAATATCATCTTTTTTAACAAATATAGCTTTATACATAGAGACATTTTCTCCATTTATTTTTGGATTTAAATCACCACCAGTTATAGCTATAAAATTTTCTTCTGTAAATTTTATTTTAGGTCCAATTAAAGTTATTTCCAGTCCTGCTTCATCTTCTTTATTATCAACTAGAAGATTTCCAATTGCTAAAGATTTTTTGTCCATGGCTCCACATACAGAAAAACCTGCATCTTGATAACCAATTCTTCCAAAATCCTGTACAGAAGTATATAGTCCAGATTGTAGTATTTCAATTCCCAACGCTATGCACTCCCTTCAACCACATTACATTTATAAATTCCTCTTTCTACTAAATCTTTTATTTTGTAATATTCTTTTTTGCTTATTGGTTTAAACTTTATATAATCTCCCGCTTCATATAAAATTGCCCTCTCTCTATTTAAGTCATATGGTTTAAGAGGTGTCCTTCCTATAATCCTCCACCCACCAGGAGATGCTAAAGGATAAATTCCTGTCTGCTCCCCCCCAATTCCTACTGCTCCTGCTTCTAATTTTAATCTTGGATTTTTCAATCTTGGCGTGACTAACCTTTCATCCATTCCTCCCAAGTATGCAAAACCTGGCAAAAAACCTAGCATATATATTAAATATTCTTTTGAACTGTGTAGTTTTATAATTTCTTCTTTAGACAATTTTGTATATTGACTAACAAAGTCTAAATCTTCTCCAAATTCTTCATCATAACAAACTGGAATTTCTATAACCTTTTTTATTTTGTTATTCTCAATATCTATTGTTTTAAATAAATCAGTTATAATCTCTTTTGCTTCATTAAAAAATAATTTTTTCGGATCATAATAAATCAATAGTGCTTTAAAAGATGGTACTGCTTCTATTATTCCATCTATATTTAATGATTTGATTTTTTTATTAAAAACTCTAATTTTATTATTAATTTCATAGTTAATTTCATCACCAAATTCTAAAGTTAGAGCTGAGTCTCCAACTGGTAAACATTTCATTACTACACCCCCATTGTGATCGAAATTTTGAATATACATTCAAAATACGCTTATATTTACCATATCTACTTTAATATGAATTGTATATTATAAGTTTTATTTTTGCAATATTTTTTTTAAAACTTGCAATTATTTTTAATTAATAATGTTTGCTTCCTTTTTAAATATATAAAAACCTTAGTTTTTAAAGCGTTTTAACACTTTTTTATTATGTGCAATATATAACCCTCATTATTTTTGAATTTTTACATTAATTTTATTCATTTGTATTAATTTACGAACCTTCAATTTCATTTTTTTGAATTTTTAGTTATCTTCTTATTTTGAATGATTACTTTATTTTTTATTCAAAACAATAAGATAACAATAGAATATCAAATAAAAAAATTATTCTATGATTTAATATACATTTATATAGTTTCTTTTTTGCTCAAATCAAGTTTGTAAATCATATCTGCATTTTCACATGCATTTCGCTAATTTGTCATAATAATAATATATTTTTTCTTCTTTAGTTATTTTTTTAAATATCTTTAATATTTCATTTTCTATGTTTCTATCCAAGTTTTCTGTAGAATTATAAGAAAGTCTTATTGCTATAGCTATATATTCGTTGTTCTCTTTCTGACAACTTTAATATCATACCATTCATCTTCGTATAATACCTCCAAGGTATATTTCTTCATTAGAATATTTTTCACGATTTTATTTATTACCTTAATACATAATAAAAAAGTTCCTAAGATTATGATCTTAGGAACTTTTTCATTATAAACTATTATTAAGCGTCTTTTTACACGCAAAGCTTTTTAAATTCATCTGCCACAAATTGTACATGAGTACCAATTATAACTTGTACACTAGTTTTGCCAGGTCTTATTACTCCTGCCACACCAGCCAATTTTATAAGTTTTTCATCTACTAATGATTGATCTTTCACTTCTAAGCGAAGTCTTGTTATACAATTATCTATAGATGTTATATTTTCACGCCCACCGAGACCTTTTAATATTAGCTCTGCAGTAACGGCATAGTCATTATTTGATGTAGATACATTTTCTTTTAAAACAACCTCATCATCTTCTTCTCTACCTGGAGTTTTTAAGTTAAACTTAGTTATTGCAAATCTAAATGTTACATAATATAAAACTGCAAATACTAAACCTATTGGTAATAACATTAATGGATTTTCTGCCATAGGAGCTTTAAAACTTAAGAACCAGTCAACAAACCCTGCCGAGAAGTTAAATCCAGCTCTTGTTGGTAACATTGCACAAATTGCCATTGATATACCTGTTAACCCTGCATGTAATACATATAAACCTGGTGCTAAAAACATGAACGCAAATTCTAATGGTTCTGTAACTCCTGAGAAGAATGCAGAGAAAGATGCTGCTAATAATAATCCATATACAGCTGCTTTCTTTTCTTTTTTAGCAGCATGGTACATTGCTAAAGCTGCTGCAGGTAAACCAAACATCATAACTGGGAAGAATCCAGTCATGTACATACCTGTTACACCTGGAGTTCCTGTTCCACCCCAGAAATTTGCTATATCATTTATTCCTGCAACATCAAACCAGAATACTGAGTTCAATGCATGATGCAATCCAGTTGGTATTAACAATCTGTTAAAGAATCCATATATACCAGCACCTATTGGTCCTGCTGATATTATACCTTTACCAAACGTTACTAATGCGTTGTATACTATTGGCCATACTAAGAATAATATAACAGCTACTACAACTGAGAATAATGCAGTTACTATAGCAACACTTCTTTTACCACTAAAGAATGATAACCAATTGGGTAATTTTGTATTTTTAAATTTATTATAACAAGTTGCACCTATAATCCCTGATATTATACCAGTAAATTGAGTTGCTATTTTACCAAATGCCGGGTCAACTACAGCTACATCTATTTGTTGGAAAAATGCAACTGAACCTGGCGCTAATAGTGTAGTTATTACAAGCCAAGATACTAAAGCAGCTAAACCTGCTGAACCATCATTGTCATCAGACATCCCAATCCCAACACCTATAGCAAATAATATTGCCATGTTATCTATTAATGCACTACCTGCTTTTATTAAAAATGCAGCTATTACACTATTTGCACCCCATCCAGTAGGGTCAACCCAATAACCTATTCCCATTAATATACTAGCTACTGGCAAACAAGCAACTGGTAACATTAATGACTTACCTAGTCTTTGAAAGTATTTCATCATAATTAATAATTCCTCCCTTATTTTATTTATTTTTTAAGGTTTTCACCTTTTAATACTAATAAAATTTATTTTTTATAATTTCTATAATATTATCTTGTTTTTCAACTTCACCTATTTTAACAGCATTAACATCTGAATATTCAAAAGTATTGCATATTATCATAGGTGTAATTGTGTCATAACCAGCTTCTTTAATTTTTTCTTTATTGAATTTTATTAATAAATCTCCAACTTTTACTTTATCACCTACTTTTACATAAGATTCAAAGTGTTCTCCTTTTAAATTCACTGTATCTAAGCCTATGTGTATAAGTATTTCTACTCCATCATCGCTTTTTATAGATACTGCATGTTTTGTTTCAAATAATACCGTTATTTCTCCATTTACCGGCGATACTACTTTCCCTTCAGCAGGTTTTATGGCAACACCTTTTCCTAGCATTTCCTGTGCAAAAGTAGGATCATTTACTTTATCTATAGTCACTGCTTCTCCCTTTATAGGAGCTAAAACAAGTATTTTATCTTCTTTTTTGCCAAATCTTTCTTTTAGTCCTTTAAACATCTTAATCCTCCATAACATTTCTTTTCTAATTTTATAAATCCTCAGCATACATAGACACTCTTTTTATGTGTACTGCCAAATATGCTAATTCTTCCCTTGACACTTCATGTTCGTATTTTTCTTCAATATATTTTTTAATCCTCAAGCTACATTCAAATTCTTTTTCATATCTACTTGTAATCATCTCTACTAAAATATCATCTGTATCTTTTATTGTTTCATTCAAAAACAATCTTTGAGATAAGAATTTTAAATGTGTTATTAATCTTGAATAATGTAAGCTTTCTTCATCTAATTTAATTCCATAAAAATCATTTATTATTTTTACAATATCACTTATTAAAGTAGTGATTTTCAACGCATCATTCATATTTGTGTTATATTCTGCGTTTACAATATGTAGCGCAATACTTGCTGCTTCATCTTCATTCATTTCTATCCCTAATTTTTCTTTAATAAGCCTGAGAGCATATTCACCAATTAAATACTCGCTTTTATAAAATTGCTTCACTTCCCACAACAAAGGATTAGGAAACATCATTCCTTTTTGGAATCTTTTTACTGCAAAGTTAATATGATCTGTTAATGTAATATAGATATTTTCATTAAGTTTTTGGCCTAAAGTCCTTCTTGCATAACTAATAATTTCATAAGATAATCTAAAATGTTCCAAAGGAAGTTTTTCTACTAATTGTTTAAATTTATCTACTGAGGATTTGCCATCCATAATAAATATTTTTTCAATTCTCTTTTTACTTACTATATCTCCTTCTTTTGCTTTAAATCCAATACCCTTCCCCATTACAACAACTTCTTTATTGTTTGAATCATAAGCACATACAAAACTATTGTTAATCACTTTTGTTATCTTCATAAATACATCTTCCTTTTTCTATATTTTTCAACGCAAAAATGACCAAACTTTATAACACACTAAATAGATCTTAGAAGAAATCTAATGTGCTATAAAATTTGGTCTTGCCTGCATTATCAGTAACATGCCAAATCATTTAATTATCCAGTTATAATTATATGATACCGTTTGCTTATAATAATGTCAATATAAAAATATAATTTTCTATTTTTTATCCTTCTAATCTATACCCTACTTTAAATACAGTTTTTATTGAGTTTTTCAAATCCAATTTTTCTCTAATCCTCTGAACATGAATATCTACTGTTCTAGTTTCTCCCACATATTCAAATCCCCAAACTCTATCTAAAATCTGTTCTCTTGATAAAGCCATATTTCTATTTTGCAGAAATAAAATTAATAAATCATATTCCTTAGCAGTTAAATATACCTCTTTATCATTTAATTTGACTATTCTTTTATTTGTATCCACTTCAACATTTTCAAATTTTATTTTATGATTATCTTTATTATACCTCCTTAAGATAACTTCTATTCTAGCTAATAATTCTATAGTTTCAAAAGGCTTAACAATGTAATCTTCAGCTCCTAATCTAAGCCCTTTGACCCTATCTAGTACAGACTCTTTAGCTGTTACAAATATTACCGGTATATTATATTTTTTTATTTTTTCTATTAAAGAAAATCCATCTATACCAGGAATCATAACATCTAGTAAAATTAAATCTACTCTATTTGATTCCAAAAATTCTTTTGCTTCTAATCCATCTTCTGCTTTAAATACTTCATATCCGACTAAAGATAAATTTATAGATATTAAGTCTCTAATTGCTGCTTCATCTTCAACAACCAGTATTTTCATCATTAAACCTCCTTGTTACTATTACGTGCATATTTAGTTATTATTTTTCCTTTACAATCAATAGTAATCTCAAATTTATCATTTGAATCAGTTTTATTTATAAAAGTACAAACTTTGTAAACTGTTTGAGTTCCTTTAATATTATAATCTATTATATTTTTCGAACTCAAGTTGTAATTATTCAAATCAAAACCTAAGGCGCTTGTAAGTTTATTTATTAAAGATATTGTCTCTTTATTACTTAAATTACTAATTCCATCCTCATAATTAATTACTTGACTTACAGTAATCTCATTGATTTCTCCAGTATTTGAATTTATTATAACACCATAGCTACCACTTATATCATTTTTATAGAAACTTACATTCCAATTATAACCATTGTTATAAGCTCCGCCTCTATATAAATTTATATTAATTTGATGATTTTCAATATTAATATTTAATATATCTTTTAAGATATAAGTAGCAATTTTTATAGCCTTATTTCTATTAATTAAATTGTTACTTTCATCTTTTTTTTCACTATAATTCGAAATATCATTTTGATTGTAAAGTTCATTTTCTTTATAAGAATATTCTATATTATTTACTATAAAAATAATAGCAAATGATATAAGTAAAGCCAATAAAAATAACTTACTTTTCATTACATAAGTTCTCCTTATTAAAAGTTAATATAATCTCTGTTCCTTTTTTGACCTGACTTTTTATATTTATATTAATATTATGAATTTTGCATATTTCACTACATATGGAAAGACCTAACCCTATACCATTATTTTTTCTAGTTCTAGCTTTATCCACCATATAAAATGGTTCCTTTACTTTATCTAAATCTTCAGGTGGTATTCCAATACCACTGTCCCTTATTTTTAAAACATAAGTCTCATCACTATAATTACCTTGTATATAAATATCAGAATTTATTTCACAAGCTTTTATACCATTATCTAAAATGTTTGTAAGTAATACTATAATTAGTTGCTTATCAACAGATATATTTACATCTCTAATATCAATACTTAAATTTATGTTTTTTCTTTCTAATTTATATCTCAACGTATTACATACACTATTTACAATCTCCACTAATTGGACTTTTTCCAAAGTTGTTTTTTCTTCTCTCATTAAAGTTAATTTAAGTAAAGTTGTGTTTAATGTTTCTAGCCTTTTTGCTTCTGAATTAATATAGTTTAAAGCTTTTAATTTAGTTTCTTCATTTACATTTCCCTTTAATAAAAGCTCTGAATATCCTATTATGGATGTAATCGGTGTTTTTATTTCATGATTTAAACTATCAATAAATCTTTGTTTTGACTCATTTAAATATTTCAATTCTCTTATATTGTCTTCTATTACACCTATCATAATATTGAAATTATTTTCTAACACCCCTATTTCATCATTATTTTTACTTTCATTAGCCCTTTTACTATAATCTCCACTGGCTATATCTTTTGAAATATTACTTAAGCTCTCTATTGGATTAGTTAAACTTTTAGAAATTATATACATTACAATTGCTAAGATTATAGATATAATAATATCAATTATTAAGAAAAATTTATAATTATCTATTCTTTCATTATATACATCTTGTATATCTTTCGATATTACCAATTTAAAATCTATATTTTGTAAGTTAACAATAGAACTTACAAATACATATTTCTTGTTATTCAAAGTTCTTATTATAAATGATTTTTTATCCTTTTTCGCATTTGTAATTTCTTTTCTATCTCCACCTACTTTTTCTTTTAAATTAGACATTATCAATTTATTGTCGTCAGAATAAAATTCTGTATTATATTGTTCAACAGCGCTTAAAGAATAGCCAGTTATTATAGTTTCTAGCCAGTTTTTTATACTAGCATTACTATTTACGTCTATATCCATAAGATAATCTGTATTTAAATACATAATTGATTCCATATTTAAACACTTATACATAACTGATTTAAGTGTTGTATTTAGATTATCACTATGGATTTTTTCTATTAATATTATTCCGCCTCCATTAAATAGGAGTAAAAATAATACAACTGAATATAAAAATATCTTTTTCCAAAATTTCATATACTCACCGATTTTTCTTTAATAAATAATTTTTATAATTTATTATGATAAAGTTTTAAATTCATATCCGTTCTCTTTAAAGTATTTTATTAATTGATCAAAGTTTTTCTGCAACCTCCAGCATCACCACTTAAATCCTTCCAATCAATAGATGCTTCTTGCTTCACTAATTCTTTTGCAGTTTCACAACTATTTTCTATATTTGATCTAGTTAATAAAAATACAATTTTTCCCATTATTTGAATGATCATATTTCTTTAATTTTTCTTCTATTTTTTAGCATCATAAGTGTATTTTTTACCTTCTTCATTTATACCACTTAACTTACAACTTTTGGCTCTTCTTTTTTTCATCTTTACTTTGTGCTACACTTTCTTTTCCTATATTATATTTCCCATTACTTTAGAATAAGATACTCCTACAGTAAATAATAATAAACAGCTAATACCTAGTATCATTGCTGATTTTTTATAATTTTTTCTTTTCATACTCAACCTCCGCTGTTAATAACTTTTCATGCCCTAATATTAATGGTTAGAGGTTTTAATCTTGTATTTATTTTGTTTCAAAGTTGTAAAATTTGTAGTTTTTTGTATTATAATATTTTTTCTTGTATTTTAGTTTGAAAAGTTAATAATAAACTTGATTATACACACAAATTATTATATCATATTATTTAACAATGTAAATTCTCGAAGGGGAGTAGCTTTCACATTTGTGATAATCAACCGTCATTACGGATAATATCCCGGTTGATTAGCAAGGTAAAACTTGTTAGCAAGACCTTCAGAAAAATATTCATTTTATATTTATGAATATTTTTCTGAAGGTCTTTTCAATTATTTGTAATAAAGGAGTTCAAAATGAAAAATTTTAAAGAAGAATTTATTAAATCCATAAGATATATAATACCTATATTTCTTATATTTGTAGGAATACTTGTGCTAAAAAACTATAGTAATATAACTAATTTTTTTACGGACAACTTTGAAGTACTTAATGGTTTACTTGCACCATTTTTTATAGGTTTTATAATTGCATATATGCTTAACCAGCCTATGAAAAAATTAGAAGAAAAGTTCAAGTTAAAAAGAGGACTTTCCGTTTTAATTATTTACGGAATAACTTTGATTATATTAATATTTTCATGGTTATTTATTGTTCCAGTTATAAAATCTAACATTAACGAACTTGCTCTTTCTATTCCAAGTGGTATAGATCAAGTACAAGATTTAATTAACAATATTTCATCACAATTTGAATTTGATATTAATAATCCAGACATTAAAGCACAAATTAATGATTTTATTACCAAGGTTTTAATTCCAGTATCAAGCTTTACAGCATCTACTGTTAGTAACTTTATTATCAATTTAATGAGTATAATCGTATCTTATACTATAAATATTGTCCTTGGTTTAGTTATCTCAGTTTATCTACTTTTATCGAAGGAAAAATATATTAAAGTTATAAGCTTATTTTTTCAAAAAATATTAAAACAACATTATTTTAAAGTAAAAGAGTTTGTTAATATATTGGATAATAATATTGGTGTATATATAGTAGCAAAAGCTATGGATTCTACAATTTACGGTATTATCTGTACTATAGTACTTGCATTAACAGGTTCTAGATATGCATTATTTATAGGAATAATTGCTGGTGTAACTAATATGATCCCTTTCTTCGGACCTATTTTAGGTACTATTATAGCTGTTGTTACTAACTTATTCTTCTCTATTAATAAAGCTATTTTAGTTTTAGTAATTATGATAGTGGTTCAACAATTAGAAAGTGCCATATTAGAGCCTCATTTTGTTGGAAAACAAGTTGGCGTACCACCAATATTAACAATATTAGCTGTAACATTTGCTGGAAAATATACAGGGTTTTTAGGTATATTGTTAGCCGTACCAGTTACCGGTGTTCTTTTAGTTTACTTTAAGAGATATATTTACAGCAAAAAAGATGAATCTCTAAGCAATACTATATAAAACAACAAGTATAAACAAAATAAAAATACCTTAAAATAGACTTTTATAAGCTATTTTAAGGTATTTTTTAATTAATCCATAATATCTACATCTTCACCTTTTAATATCTTATTTATATTTCTAACTGCACACATTTTCCCACACATTGTGCAAGTATCTTCATTTTCTGGTTTAGATTCTGTTCTGTATCTTCTTGCTTTTTCACTATCTATAGCTAAATCAAACATTTTTTCCCAATCTAAATCTCTTCTAGCTTTACTCATTTCATTATCCCAATCAGTCGCACCTTTAACTCCTTTTGCTATATCCGCTGCATGAGCTGCTATCTTAGATGCAATTATTCCTTCTTTTACATCTTCTACTGTTGGTAGTCTTAAATGTTCTGCTGGAGTTACATAACATAAGAATGATGCTCCATAAGTAGCTGCAATAGCTCCTCCTATAGCAGCTGTTATATGATCATAACCTGGTGCCACATCAGTAACTAGAGGACCTAAAACGTAGAAAGGTGCTCCTTTGCAAACAGTTTCTTCTATTTCCATATTAGCTTTTATTTGATTTAATGGCATGTGCCCAGGACCTTCTATCATAACCTGAACATTTTTCTCCCAAGCTCTACTAGTCAATTCTCCAAGTGTAACTAACTCCTCAATTTGAGATACGTCCCCTGCATCTGCAATACTTCCAGGTCTACAAGCATCTCCTAAACTTATCGTAACATCATGTTTTTCACAAATATTTAATATTTCATCATAATATTCATAGAAAGGGTTTTCATTTCCTGTCAACTCCATCCATGCAAATATAATAGACCCTCCCCTAGAAACTATATTAGTAAGTCTATTAGATTTTTTAAATCTTTCTGCTGTATGCTTGTTAACTCCACAATGAAGAGTTAAAAAATCTACACCATCTTCTGCATGCATTCTAACAATATCTAACCATTCTTTTGCAGTTATCTTCTTTAACGGCTTATTATAATATACTACTGCATCATATATAGGCACTGTACCTATCATTGCAGGGCATTCATCTATTAATTTTCTTCTAAATGTTTGAGTATCTCCAAAAGAACTTAGATCCATTATAGCTTCTGCACCTAAGTTTACTGCATTCATAACTTTTTCCATTTCTATACTTGTATCAAGGCAATCTTTAGAAGTACCTAAGTTTACATTAATTTTTGTTTTTAATTTTTTACCTATTCCATAAGGTTTTAATGATTTATGATTTTTATTAGCTGGTATTACGACTTTACCTGTTCCTACTAAATCAAGTAATTCTTGAACATCCATATTTTCATATGTCGCTACTTTTTTCAATTCTTCTGTTATTATTCCCTTTCTTGCTGCATCCATCTGTGTTGTGTAACTCATTTTATTTCCCCTTTCATCTTACCTTTATAAAATTTTTTAAATAAAAAAATCTTTCTTACTTTGGCAATAATTACGCAAAATAAGAAAGATTCTCTTAATATAAAAAGTCGTACAATAAATGTACGACTTTTAATCAAAATTAATAAATAATGTCATTAACAATAAAATGTTAAAACAAAATATATACAATACTTAATCTCCCTACGTCGGCATTATCCAAACAGGTTCAAAGGGTTTAGAATTTAAAAATTCAATCTCAGCAACAGCTCCCCTAAATATTTTATTTTAACTTTATTCTAGCACTATATTGTATTAACTTCAACATTATAGATTTTTTTATATAGCTATTTATTATTTACAATTATTAAACTATGCATTTAAATGACATGCTATCTTATGCCCATCAGATATTTCCGTAAGCTCTGGACAATCTATCTTACATATAGGCTTAGAGCTATTACACCTTCTATAATATGGGCATCCAAACGTAACCCCATCATCATTATTAATCTTTTCAATAAAATCTTTAGACATATTTTTTCCATATTCATATGATGATGATAATAATTTTATTGTATAAGGGTGTTTCATCTTGTGAATATCTTCTACATTTTGCAGCTCTTCCATTACTTTCCCCTTGTACATTATCACTAAAGAATCTGCCAAATAATATACTGCCTCTAAATCATGAGATATTAATATATAAGTTAATTCTGATTCATCTTTTAGATCAGAAAGCAAGTTAAGTATTTGAGCTTGAATTGATACATCTAAACTACTAAGAGGCTCATCCAATACTAATAAGTCTGGCTCCAAAGCTAATGCTCTAGCAATACATATACGTTGTAATTGACCTCCACTAAACTGGCTTGGAAATTTATATTTATCCTTATAATCAATTCCAACTTTAGTTAACAGTTCTTCAACTTTTAGATTAATTTCACTTTTAGATAATTTATTAAAATTTTTCAAAGGTTCACATATTATCTCTTCAATTGTATTTTTTCTATTTACTGCTGCTAAACTATCTTGAAATACCATCTGTAAATCTCTTCTATACTTATCTTTTCTTGTAATATTTTTTACATTTTTATTCTTAAATACTATTTTTCCTTGTGAACACTCTTCTAATCCTACAATAAGTTTTCCTAAAGTACTTTTTCCACACCCACTTTCTCCTACTAATCCAACACATTCACCTTTTTTAACAGTAAAACTTACTCCATCTAAAGCTCTTACTTCTTCTTTATTTTTTAATCTATATACTTTTTCTACATCTTTAATACTAAGCAGTTCCACAATTTTTTATAGCCTCCTTAAATAATACACATTTTACTTGATGATTTTCATTTATATTTATAATATCCACATTATTATTTTTACAAATTTTCTCTCTAGCATTACATCTACTATAAAACTCACACCCATTTCCTCTTTCAAACAAACTTGGTGGTGTTCCTTCCAACATTGGCAATCTATTTTTCGAAAATTTAGGCCTTGATTGTATTAATGCATTTGTATATGGATGTTTAGGATTATTCAATATTTCATCAACAGACGCTTTTTCAACTATAGTTCCTCCATATATAACTAATACTTCATCTGCCAATTCCGATATTATACTAAGGTCATGAGATACTAATATTATAGATGTTCCTAAAGTATCTTGAATATGTGCTAATATATTTATAATCTCACGTTGTACTGTTAAATCCAAAGCTGTAGTAGGCTCATCAGCTATTATTATTTCCGGTTCTAATATTACAGCTAAAGCTATCATTACCCTTTGAAGCATTCCTCCACTTAACTGAAAAGGATAGCTATCTAATACATTTTTAGGGTTTGAAATATGCATTTTTTCTAATATATTCATTGCCTTTTCTTCTATTTCACACTTAGTAGTTTTTTCATGGGATAATAGTGTTTCAATAAAATGATAACCTATAGTTCTTAATGGATTAAATGCACTCATTGGGTTTTGCGTAATCATAGCTATATGATTTCCTCTAAACTTATTCATCTCAGTATTATTTCTATAAGGTAAGAATTTATTTTTAAAATATATATCTCCATTTACAATCCACTTTTTATCATCTAAAAGTCCCATTATAGAAGAACAGGTTAGTGATTTTCCGCTACCACTTTCTCCAATTATTCCAATAGTTTTTCCTTTTTCCAAAGACAAACTTACATTATCTAGTGCCTTTAATCTTTCATTTTTTTGAATTAATTCAATACTTAAATTTTTAATTTTCAAAATCGAAGTATCTTCCATATTATTTTCCCTCCATATATTTTAACTAACTACCTCTTCCAAAGTATCTCTAAGTTGATCTCCTATTATATTTGCACTAAGAACTACTAATAAAATCATTATTCCAGGCCAAAACATTAACATAGGGTTGCTATGCATAAACATCCTACCATCATTTATCATCATCCCCCACTCTGGAAAAGGAGCTTTTACACCTAAACCTAAAAAAGAAAAACCTGAAACTGCTAAAATCGTATGTCCAAAATCTATTGTAAGTATGGCCAGCACTTGTGGAAATATATTTGGCAAAATAGATTTAATCAGTATTTTAATATTTGAACTACCTAGTAATTTACTACAATCAACATAACTTAACTCTTTTTCTCTTATTGTTAAATTTCTCGTTACCCTAGCATACCAAATCCATTGAACTAAAATCATAGCAATTATAATATTAGTAATTCCTGCACCTAGAAAACTTACTATTACTAGAGTTAATACTAGACTTGGGAAAGAATATAAAACATCGCATAATCTCATAATAAAATTATCAACTTTTCCACCTAAAAATCCTGATAACATACCTATAAAAATACCAAAACTTGCAGATATTATACAAGCAATTAAGGAAAGTCCTACAGTTGGTCTAATTCCATGAATTATTCTACAAAATATACATCTACCCATATTATCCGTTCCCATAGGATATTCCATAGAAATTGATAAAAACTTTTTAGTAAGCTCCATTTCTAGAGGATCGTGTTTAGAAAAAGTAGGTGCAAAAATACCAGTTATAATTAATAAAAGAATAAAAATAAAACATATTAGAGATAATTTATTTTTTAATAATATATTTATAATTTCTTTTTTCTTCATTTATTTACCCTTCCAATCTTATTCTAGAGTCGATTTTAGCACAACTTAAATCTGCCATAAGATTACTAATAATAAATATAATAGCCATAAGTATAATATATCCTTGTATCATTGGATAATCTCTTTGAGATATAGCCCCTGTTATCATACGACCAATTCCTGGCCAAGAGAATACATTTTCTACGATTAGACTTCCTGAAAGCATTCCACCAAAGTTCATTCCTAAGGATGTAATTATGGGAATTAAAGAGTTTTGTATTACATGATTGAATAATATTTTTCTCTCATTTATTCCCCTCGCCCTAGCGTAAGTTACAGCAGGAGATTTCATATTTTCTAATAAACTATTTCTCAAAATTCTTGAATAAGTTGGTACATAACCAAAAGCTAAAGTTAATGACGGTAATATTATATTAGAAAATTTTTCTGCTCCTGATACAGGTAAAATTCCCATCTTAATTGAAAAGAATTGAACCAATAAAAATCCAAGCCAAAAAGATGGCATAGAAGATCCTACAAAAGAAAAAACTCTTCCTATATTATCTACTTTTCCTCCTGCATGTGTTGCTGAGTATATACCTAAAGGAACACTGATTGTAAACAGCCATAATAATGAAGCAAAAGCTAATGATATAGTGTATTTCAATCCAGACAATAATTCAACAGAAACTAATTCTTTACTTATATATGAAGATCCAAAATCAAATTTCAAAACATTTCCTAACCAGTTAAAATATTGTGACATAATAGGTTTATCCAAACCAAGATTAACCATAGCTATTTCTAAATTTTTATCTGTTACTGGAATATTTACTGCATTTAAATATGCTGTTGCTGCATCTCCAGGCATAATTCTTACTAAAAGAAAAGCTATTATAGATACACCTATCAAAACAGGTATAAGTGTAATTAATCTTTTAATAACATATTTCTTCATTACAAACCCTCTTTCTCATAAGTAGAATAAACTTAAGTCCTAATTTGTAAAGTCACTAGAACTTAAGTTCATCTTTAGTATAAATTTAAATCTCAAATAATAATTTATTTACTTTCTCTAGTAACATCTTCAACAGGTATGTAATAAAGAGTATTAAATTTAATACCAGTTAAATTCTTATCACAAGCCACTAGTCTTGTTGTGTTTGATATAGGTAAATATGCTGCTTGATCATGTAGTGTTGTAAGAATATCTTTGTATAATTCTTGTCTCTTAGTTTCATCATTTTCAACTATAACCTTACTTATTTTTTCGTCTATATCTTTTTTCATTGGTAAACCTTTTTGTGCTTGATAATCTGCATATCCTTTATTTTTCATAGATGCCACTAAAGTATGAGGGTCATATGGATCTCCCCATGTCTCTGTTATCGTTATACCAAAATTGCCTTTTTTAGTTCTATCTATTAAAGCTTGTCTTTCTTGTGCTTCTAAATTTATTTTAATACCTATCTTTTTATATTCACTTTGAAGTACTTCTCCCAAAGATTTGTAAATTACATTGTCACCATCATAATAAAATCCTATTTCTAACTCTTTACCATCTTTAGTTCTATAATCTTTTCCTTCTTCTAGCTTCCACCCTGCTTCATCTAGAAGTTTTCCAGCATTTTTAAGATCATACTCGTACTTAGGTAAGTTTAGGTCACAGTAAGGAACATTTTCATTAAATAAAGTATCTGCTGGTTTTTGTAATCCATAAAATACATTCTCAGAAATAACTTCCTTGTCAACACCATGTTGTAATGCTTTTCTTACTTTTAAATCAGCTGTTGGACCATTAGTAGCATTAATTATTAAAGATACTGTACTTAAGGGTTCTGATACATGTGTTCCAAATCCACTATTTTTTAACTCATTAAAAGCGTCTGGTGATAATCTACTTTCCACATCAAATATCATATCAACTTCTCCTGCTTTTAAGGCATTTACAGAAGTATCTCCATCTGGAGTAACAACCATTTTTATTTCTTCACACTTAGGCTTTTCTCCCCAATAATCTTCATTTCTCTCAAGTATTGAATATTCTCCAGCCTTATACTCTTTAAGTTTCCACATACCTGTTCCTATAGGCTCTTTTATACCTTTAGATGTATCTCCATCCTCAGGGAAAGATGCTTTAGCCATAATTCTTACAGGTCTAGATAATGCTAATTCTTGTAAAACAGGATAGTAAGCTTCTTTGTATTTAATCTTTACTGTACTATCATCTATAACTTCTACTGAATCCATTAAATTAATGGACTCTAAAAAAGCATGTTCTTCTTTATTTTTTAAAACTGCATCAAAGTTCTTTTTTACAATATCTGCATTTAACTTCGAACCATCAGTAAATTTAACATCTTTTCTTAAATAAAATGTATATTCTTTTCCATCTTCTGATATATCCCACTTAGTCGCCAGTGAAGGTTTAACTTCTCCATCTTCAAATGTAGTAAGTCCATCATATAAAAAATTTTGACCATACATAGGGCAATACCCATGAGCATTCAGATCCCCAATATCATTTGCTGTTGCAATTACTAAAGTATCACTTTTACTTTCTTCTTTAGTAGAACTGCAACCAAGAATTGACCCCGATATGAGTAAGGCCATTAATACTACACTTAACTTCTTAATAATTCCTTTTTCCACAATTGTCTCCCCCTATTTTTAGTTAATTATAATAATAAAAAAACACGAAGGCTTTTCTGTATTTATACAGAAATATACCTTCGTGGTAAATTTATCATTTCAAATTATAATATAATTGTATTGTATATTTTTAATATTTTCAATATTTTATCAATTTATTTTTATCTTCATATTTCGACTTGTTTTTTATATATTTATAATGCATATTTTATTTTAATTTATACAAAATTTTATTCAATTACAGTCAGGACATAAAATAATACTATTATTCTAAAAATAAAGCCATATTGATCTAAATATCAATATGGCTTTAATATATTCTATATTATTTCTATTAATCTAAGGTTAAAATCATTAAGCAGCTTTTTTTATAGATTCTTTTCTTCTCTTACCAAACTCTGCCACTGCAGTGTAAAGAACATCTGTTGAAGAGTTTAGTGCTGTTTCAGCAGAGTCTTGTATAACCCCAACTATAAATCCAACACCAACTACTTGCATTGCTATTTCATTTGGTATTCCAAATAATGAACAAGCAAGTGGTACTAGAAGTAATGATCCTCCAGCCACTCCTGATGCCCCGCAAGCAGATACTGCCGATAACACTGATAATATTATTGCTGTTCCTATATCAACTTTTATTCCTAAAGTATGAGCAGCCGCTAAAGCAAGAACTGATATTGTTATTGCAGCTCCACCCATGTTTATAGTCGCCCCCAAAGGTATTGATACTGAATAAGTATCACTATCTAATCCTAAATCTTTACAAAGTTTCATGTTTACTGGTATATTTGCAGCAGAACTTCTTGTGAAAAATGCTGTAAGTCCAGATTCTCTTAAACATCTTAATACTAATGGATATGGATTTTTTCTTATAGCTAAGAAAGTTATAAATGGATTAACTACTAAAGCAACAAATGCCATACATCCTAATAGCACACCTATTAATTGTCCATAGCTAAATAATGATTCTATTCCTGATGTTGCTATTGTATCAAATACTAATCCCATTATACCAAATGGTGCTAAATTAATTACCCATCTAACAGCTTGAGATATGGCATCAGATACGTTTACAATTACTTGCTTAGTTGAATCTGATGAATTTTTAAGTGCAAGTCCAAGAACAACAGCCCAAGTTAACACCCCTATATAGTTAGCATTTGCTATTGCATTTACCGGATTGTCTACTACATTCATTAATAAAGCTTTTAGTACCTCACCTACACCACCTGGAGGTGTTACTCCTTCAGCTCCTGCAGTAAGTGTTAACGTTACCGGGAATAAGAAACTTCCCACAACAGCTACTATACCAGCTATTAATGTACCAACAAGATATAAAGTTATTATAGATTTTATATTTGTTTTTTGTCCTTCTTTATGCTGACATATTGCCGCTATAACTAAGAAAAATACTAATATTGGAGCTACAGCTTTTAAAGCTCCTACGAATAATGATCCTAAAATTGCAATCGGTGCTAGTTGAGTTGGTATAGTCAAGGCAAACGTTATTCCAACTATTAAACCAATAATGATTCTTTTTACTAAGCTAATGTTATTCCATTTGTTGATTAGTTTTTTCATTTTTTCTCCCCCAAGTTTTTTTCTTGAATTTATAATACCATTATTCGACAACGTTTTCAAGAAAAAAGCTTATTTTCCATGAAAAAGTTTTCATAATTTTATAATTGTATTGTCATTTTAAATTTCATTTAAGAACACATTATTAATTTATAATCTATCAAATCTTTGATATAACAGTTTTACAACTAGTTGATTTCGTATTTTAAATAATATTTTTTAAAATTAATTTGTCATTTTTTATATGAAAACTTTAG
Organism: Terrisporobacter glycolicus ATCC 14880 = DSM 1288; assembly: GCF_036812735.1. Lineage (NCBI taxonomy): Bacteria > Bacillati > Bacillota > Clostridia > Peptostreptococcales > Peptostreptococcaceae > Terrisporobacter > Terrisporobacter glycolicus. Next base: position 3,060,576 of record NZ_CP117523.1, read on the forward strand.
GAAAACATTATCCCATTCTATTTTAAATTTACATAAAACAAAAAAAGGAATGGTTTAAACCACTCCCTTTTTACCTATAGTTTTTCTTGCATGTATATAAGCACGGTTTCAACATACTGTGCGAAATCTTCTTCATTACTTGGAAAAGAGCATTCTTCTATAAACTCCATTGTTTTATTTAAGACTAACTTAAAAATAGCTTTTTTATCATTTTCTTCTAATTCAATTCGCTCTCCTGTTTCTGTATTTATTATAGACTCTAATAAATAATTTGTGCACCCTTGTGCTAACTCTTTAATCTCTTCTATTTCAGCAAGTTCTTCTTCACTTATATTAAGTTTTATGTCTGTCATAATTTTTAGTCCCTTCTAAATTTATATCTGTAATATATCATAAAAAAATATATATAACAATAATTAAAACCAAGTTATCTGATTTCTTTCATAATTACGTTTGTAGCCTTCTATAATGTCTTCCATTTTATATAAAATATTATATTTTTCACATTCTGATTTAAAAATTTTCCATAAATAAGTTGCATTTAGTGAATTATTTTCATATATGTTTCCAAATGTATTCATATATATGTTTTCTAAGTTTTCTTTTGGAAATATTTTTCTCAATTGTTGAAAGTAGTATTCTCTTTGATTATTTCTAAGTGTTACCCCCATACCATATGTAAAAATAAATTTTCCACCACATTCATGTACTTTTTTTATAATATTTTTTATATTATCTTCATTATCATTAATGAAAGGTAATAATGGCATAAGCAATACACCCGTATATATGTTATTATCACTTAACTCTTTTATAGCCTTAAATCGTTCCTCTGATGTACAAACTTTTCTTTCAATTTTTTTGCACAATTCATTATCAAAGGTTGTGATTGTCATTTTAACTATAACTGGAGAATGACTTTGTATTCTTTTCAGTATATCTATATCTCTAGTTACTAAATTACTCTTTGTAGCAATTCCTATTCCAAACCTGTATTCATCAATTATTTTTAAAGCTTTTCTAGTTAGTTCATATTTTTTTTCAAATGGATTATAAGGATCGCTCATTGCTCCCGTTCCAACTACACCTTTTTTTCTTTTAGATTGAAGTTCTTTTCTTATTGTTTCTATTGAATTTTCCTTTATTCTTACTCTGTCAAAATCTACAATTTTATAACAGTTACTCCTAGAATCACAATAAATACAACCATGACAGCAACCTTTATACATATTCATATTGTAATTAATTCCGAACCAATATGGATTCTCATTATAAGATGATATAATTGTTTTTGTTGGTATAAATTCCATTAAACTTCAATCCTTTCTTTTTTACAGAATATTATATTTATGGATTATATCATAAATATAGTCACTTAACATATATTATATAAATTTATTAATATAGATATTGGATATATCTTATAATTAGATTCCTTTATTATATCTATATCATAAATAATTTTTTACAACTGAATAAAAATTACAAATAATATTTATACTCAAAATATAGTAATCATTATATAATTATTACTATAATAGCTTGGAGGTATGAAATGAAATTAAAAAATTTAATTCATTATAAAGATTTTGATTCAGATAATATTATATTACATTCTTTAACAAAAAGTACTGATGATGAAATACTAACTTATATAGTTAATGTTACATCTGATTTGTTAAATGGTGTTTTTTTAGCCGACGATTTTAAAATAAAATCAAAAGAGAATCTTATTAACTATGATGAAAGAGATCTTGGAGAATTGGCTACATATATGTGTATAACACCTTTTGTCCAATCTACCTTAGCAAAAGAAGCTAACTGGCAAGAAAAAGCAACTTCTTACTTAGAGTGTTTTATAGGGTATATTATCGGCACTATGGATAAAGAGGAATTTTTAGGTAATTTAATAGAAATGAAAGATATGTTAAATATGTCTAATAAGTTCTATACTGGATTGATTGTTTACTTTAGTGAAAATAAAAAAAATATCACTAATGGTATATTAAATAAACTACAATTTTAATTTTTATATAAGAAAAACATTACTAAGCTGTAGTGTTTTTCTTATATTACTTTACTCATCATACCAAAATACTTTACATAAACCCTTAATATCATTAGGCTTTTTTATCCTCACATAAGGACTCCATTCTTGTGGAAAAAGGCTTCTATATCTATAGTTTGAATATCTGTTATCTAGAAGTAAAATTACTCCTCTATCCTTATCAGTTCTGATACATCTGCCCACAGCTTGAAGTACTTTTGTCATTCCTGGATAAACATAAGCATAATCAAACCCTTTATTATTTTCATTTAACTGTTCCTTTATTATATCTCTTTCAATATTTATTTGTGGCATTCCAACCCCAACAACAATAACTCCTATAAGCTTATCTTCCGTTAAATCTATACCTTCTGAGAAATGACCTCCTAGGACACAAAATCCCACATGAGTTTCTTTATTATTATTGAATAAATCTAAGAACTCTTCTTTTTCTTCCTCACTCATATTATTTTCTTGTATTATTACATTCAGTTCTTCATATTTATCTTTAATTTTTTCATAGGTCAATTCCATATATTTATAGGATGGAAAGAATACCATATAATTTCCAATTTTGCTTTCCACGCAAACTTTAATATATTCTATTAAATCTGCTACTGTATCTTCCCTTTTATTATATTTAGTGGAAATATCATCTCCTATTATTATCAGCCTATTTTTTATGTCAAAAGGACTTTTTAAATTTATTACAAAGTCTCCCTCTTCACTGCCGTAAAGCTCCTTATAGTAATTTAAAGGTGTTAAAGTTGCAGAGAAAATAGTTGTAGATTTAGATTTATTCATTTTTTCAATAATTAAATCTGAAGGATCTGCACAAAATAATTTCACATTAATACCAATCAATTCATCACTATATATAGTTCTATAACTATTATTATAAAAAGTTGAAATAGATAAAAACTTATTAACTTCAAAATATAAATCTAGTAGTTCAGAGTTTTCTTCATTACTTCTTGATAAATATTCATCCATAAATTTCGTTAATATATTAAATAGTTCTATAAGGGATTTAGGCAATTCTTCTTTAATAACGTATTTTTCTTTTATTAAATTTAATACATTCCATATATCTATAAAATATTTTTCTATTTCTTTTATTGCATTTAATATTTTTTTATCTTTTTTGCCTATTATTTTCTTCATTTTTATAAAAATATTTTGATTTATTTCAGCAGAGTACATATTTCTACTTCTGTCTAATAAATTATGTGCCTCGTCTACAAGAAATGTAAAATCTGTTTTTTTCACATCAAAATATCTTTTTAAATAAACTCTAGGGTCAAATATATAATTATAATCACAAACAATTACATCACTAAACATAGTTAAATCAAGACATAATTCAAAGGGGCACAATTTATAAACTTCACTTATTTCATCAATATTTTTTCTACTAAAATCATTATATTTACTTAAAATCTGCTTAAGGGCATTGTTTATTTTGTCATAGTATCCATTATCGTAAGGACAATAATCTGGATTACAATTAGCTTCTTCCATCTTACATATTTTTTCTTTTGCAGTTATCGCTACACTTCGCAAATTTAAATTTTGCTTTTTCATCAAGTTTATAGTATCATTCACTACTTCTCGCGTTATTGTTTTTGCTGTAAGATAAAAAATTTTTGAAGTTTTCTCTTCTCCCATTGCTTTTATAGCTGGAAAAAGTGTCGATATAGTTTTTCCAGTACCTGTTGGTGCCATGGCAAAACACTTCCTGCTACCTACTATACTTTTATAAACTCGCACTGCAAATTCTCGTTGTCCTGGTCTGTATTTTTCAAATGGAAACTTTAAATTTTTAATGGATTCATTTCTTGTTTCCATCCATTGTTTCTCCATATTTGCCCATAGTTTATATTCATAAATTAACTTAAAGAAAAACTCTTCCAACTCACTTATCTGGAATTTTTTTCTTAATATTCTTGTAGATTTATTTTCTATATTATAATAAGTTACTTGTAAATCTATATTATCTATATCATTTTGAATACAATACATATATCCATAGCATTTTACCTGAGCCCAATGAAGTGGGTTACTATCTTCACCTATTAATAGTAAATCTTTTGTAGTAGTTTTTATTTCATCAATTATAACTTTACTATTTTCAATTAAGAGTCCGTCTATTCTTCCTTCAACTTCTATTTCTACTTCATCAAAAGCAAATGCATGTTTTATAGATACTTCTGAGGTATATTCATCTCCATAGGATTTCTGTACTTTTTGATGTCCTCTAATTCCTTCAATTGCCTTTATATTTCCTACAAATCTATTGTCTATACTTCCCTTCTTCAAAATAAACTCAACTAAGTTTCTCACTGATATTTTTATCTTTTTCATAATAACTTCCTTATTCCTATTTTTATAAATATCTATGTTTTATCTTATTATATACAAATGTACTATAAATTTAAAACTAGCACAAATTTATTAATAAATGTAAATTTATGTAACACTCAAGACTATTATGTCATATTATAGGATATAGGCATTAAAGAAATATGTCTTAATATTATTACAAGGGAGGACAGTGAATTATGAATAAAGATAAAAATTTAATAAATAAAGTTAATTCTTCAAATGCTAATAATTCTAGCGCTTCTATTGTAGTTCAATTTACTGTTTATACTAGCGAAGAATACCTATCTGCCTTGTTAAACACTCTTGGAGAAAATAACTTAAATATCTCTGCGTATTATATGTCAGAAAATAACAGACAGCTAAAATTTGTGTTTATAGTTGGTGAAGATGATGTTCAGTCTTCAAGCGATGTAAACATTACAAGAAGTATATTAAAACAAAATAGATTTAATTTTGATGAAACGAAGGTAGTACGACTATCAACACCTAACAATGTAGGTTTACTTGCATATCATTACAGCGAGTTGATTAGAAATTTAACAATTTACAATTCTTACATTGGAGAAGATGGAAGCATTATATATGAAACTTGTTGCCCAACAAAAACTTTAAAAGCAGTAAATGAATTATATTAAAAACAAAAAAGTGATGAATTATTTTTTAATTCATCACTTTTTATTTACAATTAATTATGCTGTTTCTAACTTATAAAAATCATAGAACTTTTCTTCTTTTTTTATTAAATCATTAAAGTTACCTTGCTCAATTACTTTACCATCTTCCATGAAAATTATCTCGTCATATAAACTCAATAATTCCTGGCTCATTTTATGTGTAATCGTTATTAACGTAAGATTATCTAAATTTAATAACTTATTTTCAATATCATATCCAGTTTGCATATCTATTGCTGAAGTGCCTTCATCTAATATAAGGATCGGCGTTTGTTGAATTAAAGCTCTTGCTATGGCAATTCTTTGTCTTTGTCCTCCAGATAAGTTATTTCCATTCTCACCTACAAAATAATCTAATCCCTCTTCTAATTCATTAATAAATTTATCTGCACCACTTAATTCTAATATATTGTTTATATTATCATATGAAAATTTCTCATATAAACAAATATTATCTTTTATATTTTTATCAAACATATATACATTTTGATGAATAATAGAAATCATTTTATTAATTTTTTCTATGTTTACATTCCTAATTTCCTTATTATCATACTTGATTTCTCCACTATAATCTGCATAATATCCAAGAATTAACTTTGCTAAAGTTGACTTTCCACAGCCACTAGGCCCTACAATAGCATATTTTTTATTTTTCTTTATTTTTAAGTCTACATTTTCAAGAATATTTTTATTATCTTCATATGCAAAATTCACATTACTTATTTCTATAGAGCTTTCGAAGGAAGGATTTTCACTTCCTATAAAGCTACTATCTTTATAATTAGATATATCATCTAACCTTTTTATTACAGAAGCCATAGACGTAATCTTTGGAGTATAGCTCATTATCATAATAACAGGTTGAATAAAACTTCCTGACAATTGAACAATTGCTATTAATGTTCCCATGGTAATATTCCCCTTTAAAACTAGGTATGCTGATAAAAATACGGCAACAAATTGAGTTCCCATACCAAGTAATTGAGATAAAGTTTCGTTTATTACCAGTAATTTATCTGCTTCAAACTTAGTCTTAGCTAACTCTATATTTTCTCCTTCAAACTCTTTAAACGCATCTTTCTTTAAATTATAAGATTTTATAACATCATACCCACTAAGCATATCTTTAATTACAGTAGTAAATGATGTAAGCTTATTAGAAAGATTCATCTGTTTACTTTCTAGTTTTTTCCCAAAAATACTTGGCACTATAAAGATTAATAACATACTTACAAATAAACAACCTGTTACTAAGGGACTTAAGTATAACAAAATACCTATCGTTGCTATAAACGCCACTGAAAACTGTAAAACTAATAATAAAGAGGTAATATAGTTTTCTTCTACTAATTTAATATCATTAGTCAGTGCTGATATGTAGTCTGCCGTATTTTTAGAATTAAAATCTTTATAGTTGTGATTTATTATACCCGAAAAGATTTTACTTCTAAGTTCCCTCGTTACATTCCTAATAAACATTTTGCTAAGGATATCATAAATAAAATATAATAATCCCATAATTACACAGTATACTAAAGTAAAAATTAAGATTTTTTTAAATCCTTCCATATCCCCATTCATTACTTTGTCTATGGTCGATTGTAGTAATAATGATACACCTACCATGGTTATAGATGATATAACACTAAATATTATTGTAATAAACAATAATATTTTATTTTTTTTAATGCATTCCTTCATACATATTCTCCCCTCTGTATTTCTAGCAGTTGACTAATGTAACTTTTTCTTTATTTTTTGTTTGTTTATATACATTAACTTATCAATATCTTTAATATAATCAGCAATTTGTGAATAATCATTATAAAATTTTTTATATCCAGTGCTTATAGTTAAGTTGTATGGTTTATTTAATTTAATATTATATTTACATAGTTGAATATTTACATCTCTAATCATACTATTTATTTGAATTTCATTTTCTTTGTACATAATTATAATAAATTCATCTCCACCCATTCTACCTACTTTACCTATACCTTTAAAGTAATATTTTAGAAAATTAGCAATATTTATTAATGCTTTATCTCCTTCATTGTGACCATAGGTATCATTAACAAGTTTAAAGTCATTAACATCCACATAAACAAGTGAGAATGGCTTATTTTTATTTATAAAGTTATTATATATATATAATTCGCTAGTCATCCTATTCCATACACCTGTTAAGTTATCATATCTTAAAAGTTTTTCTTGAAGATATATATAGTGTATTACTAAAGATATTCCTACAGATCCCCAAATAAGTACTAAATTATTTAAAAGTATTTGAATTATTGCTGAAAAAAAAGGTATAGCTTCAAACATAATCAAATTTATATATTCTTTATCTTCTATTTTTTCTTTATTTTTAAATATAATTATTAAGCTTGTCATAAAGTAAAAATATGTTATAAGAATAGGTGCAAGAAAAAAAGTACCTCTATTATATACGTTTAAATTATTAACTTCAAATATGAATCCATATTTATAGCTCAATAAACTGATTAAAAAATTTATTATTAGTGGTATTATTATAAGTTTTGATTTTAGCTCCATGTTAAAGTATTGCAATAAATATATCATCCACAAAAACGATACCATTGGAGATAATCCAAATCCTATAATATTAATTATTTTTGTAATAGGAACAAGAATAGTATTATGATGTAATAATAAAATTTTATCTAATATCTCTAAAATTATAATTATTATAGTGGTAATTATTATATAAACATAAGTTTTGTTTATTTTTTCATACATTTTAAATTTTGTCTTATATTTATGCAACATAACTATCAAAAAAATAACCACAATTATATCTAAATCTATAATTGGTAAAATTCCTTTATACATTTTTCCCCCTCAGTAGTAAGAAATTACTACTTTCATATTACTTTCTTATCTAAATTATATACAAATGTATAGAAAAATGTATTACAAAATTTATAAAAAATAATTTTGAGTATAGTTGAATACTTTATTTCAAATTAAAATATGTAGTTTACATACAAAAAAGTAGTTTTGACAACCTACCTTATGTTGTCAAAACTACACATTGTGAACTTATTTTATCATATTTTCAAATTTTAATGTTAATGTAACTTTTGTTTAATAATATGAGTTTTTATTAAAATTTAGTAATATTTTTACTAAAAATTTATAAATTATAATAAAGTTATTCCTGCTTGACCACATTCTTCAATCATATCTTGAGGCCATATTCCTACTTGTACTTCACCTATATGAGCTTTATTTAAGAAGAACATACATATTCTAGATTGACCTATACCTCCACCTATTGTATATGGTAACTTACCCTCTAACAAATCTTTGTGGTAATCTAATTCTTTTCTGTCTTCGCATTTAGCTGCTTTTAATTGTCTTTCTAATGCTTCTTCATCTACTCTAATTCCCATCGAAGAAAGTTCTATAGCATTATCTAATACTGGATTATAGAATAATATATCTCCATTTAAATCCCAGTCATCATAGTCAGGACTTCTTCCATCGTGCTTCTCTCCGCTACTTAATACTTTTCCTATTTGCATTAAAAAAACTGCTTTTTTATCTTTTACAATGGCATTTTCTCTTTCTTTTGCACTTAAATCAGGATACATATCTAGTAGCTCCTGTGAAGTTATGAAAGTTATTTCCTCCGGTAATATACATTCTACTTCAGGATATATACCATGAACATGTTCTTCAGTTTCCTTAAAAACCTTATATAAATCTCTTACAACTTTTTTTAATGTTTCCATAGTTCTATCTTCTTTATTTATTATAAGTTCCCAATCCCATTGGTCAACATATAAAGAATGTAAGTTATCTAATTCTTCATCTTTTCTAATAGCGTTCATATCAGTATATAAACCTCTACCTACAGGGAACCCGTATTTTTTAAGAGCCATTCTCTTCCATTTAGCTAAAGAATGGACTATCTCTGCATCTTTTCTTAAATAAGGAACTTGAAAGCTCACTGGTTTTTCCACACCATTTAAGTTATCGTTTGTACCTGTTTCTGGTAGAACAAATAATGGAGAAGATACTCTTGTCAATTTTAACATTTCTCCTAATCTATTTTCAAAAAAATCCTTTAAATCCTTTATTGCCTGTTGAGTTTCTATAACCCCTAAACTTGTTTCATATCTTTCTGGTATTACTAAACACATATTACTTCACTCCTTTTGATTTATTATTGTGATTTTTCCAATAAAAAAAGCCTTTCGTCCTATAATAAATAGGACGAAAGGCTAGACTTCCGCGGTACCACCTAATTTAACTTTAATAAAAGTTCAACTCATTCAACGTACTAAATAATACATTGCCAAGTAGGTAACGGCTTGGTTCCGACTAAGTCTACTCTCTATTAGATTTCGGTTAGTGGCTCTGGGAGGTTCTTCATTATATACTTTGTACTGGACTCACACCATAACCAGCTCGCTTTAACTCTGTATTATAATTACTCTTCCCTTCATTGCTTTTATTCTTTTTTAACTAATTAATAGTAATATTATACGAATAAATATTATTTGTCAATAAATTTTTTTAAAAATATTATATCTCATTATAAAAAAATTATTCTTATTTTTAATATATTTTATTATATAGTTCTTTTAATTCACTAACTAATGGCGATCTTGGATTAGCAGAAGTACATTGATCATCAAAGGCTTCTAAAGATAATTTTTCTATAACAGAAAAATACTCATCTTTTTCTATGCCGCACTCTTTAATAATCATTGGTTCATTTAACACTCTCATTAATCTTCTTATTTCTTCAATTAAATTTTCAACACCCTCTTCAACACTATCTGCTTTTAATCCAAGTGTTTTTGAAATTTCCCAATATTTTTTATTGGCTACAAAAGATTTGTATTTAGGAAATGCCGTGAGCTTACTTGGTATTTGTGAATTATATTCTATTACATAAGGTAATAAAATTGCATTTGCTTTTCCATGAGGTATATGAAACTGTGCTCCAAGTTTATGAGCTAAAGAATGATTTATACCTAAAAAAGCATTCGCAAATGCCATTCCAGCAATGCAAGAAGCATTGTGCATTTTTTCTCTAGCTTCTTTATATTCAGCTAAATCTTCACTTTTATATGATATTGGTAAATATTTGAATACCATTTCTATAGCTTTTAAAGCCAGTGCATCTGTGTAATCTGTCGCCATTACAGAAACATATGCTTCTATTGCATGAGTTAGTACATCTAATCCTGTATCTGCAATAACTGATTTTGGTAAACTCATAACAAATTGAGGATCCACTATTGCCACATCTGGTGTTAATTCATAGTCAGCTAAAGGATATTTTATATTATTTTCTTTGTCTGTTATAACTGCAAAAGAAGTAACTTCTGATCCTGTTCCTGATGTGGTCGGTATTGCCACTAATTGTGCTTTTTTCCCTAATTTAGGGAACTTATAAACTCTTTTTCTTATATCCATAAATTTAAGTTTTAAATCTTCGAAATTCACTTGTGGATTTTCATAGAATAACCACATTCCTTTTGCTGCATCTATTACTGAGCCTCCACCTAATGCTATAATTGTATCTGGTTTAAATTTAACCATTTCCTCAGCTCCATTTAATACAGTCTCTACCGATGGATCTACTTCAACCTCTGTAAACTTTTCTATCATAACTGGATTTTTTCTTTTTCTTAATCGATATTCTATTTTCTTTACGTATCCCATATTTTCCATAGTTATATCCGTAATTATGATGATTCTTTCTGCATTTGGTAATTTCTCCAAATATTGAATAGACCCCATTTCATGATAAATTCGATCTGGAACTTTGAACCACTGCATATTTGTAGATCTCTTTGCCACTCTTTTAAGATTGATTAAATTAAGTGCAGATATATTATCTGTAGTAGAGTTATTACCCATAGAACCACAACCTAAAGTTAATGATGGTATATTTGAATTATATATACCACCTATTGCTCCTTGGCTTGATGGTGTATTTATTAAAAGCCTTCCTGTTTTTACTTTATTACTAAACTTCAAAATTATATTATCATCATTTGAATGTATACATGCAGAGTGTCCAAGACCTCCAAATAAAGTCATTTTAACACACATTTCTATACCTTCATCTGCATTTTTTACCTTTATACAAGCCAATACTGGACTAAGCTTTTCTTTTGATAAAGGATAATTCTCTCCTACTCCACTAATTTCTGCAACCAATATTTTAGTGTCTTTTGGCACTACAAATCCTGACATCTGTGCTATTATATAAGCACTTTGACCTACTATTTTAGGATTTAATGATTTAGTTTCACTGTTTATAACGGTATTTTCTAGCAATTGTTTTTCTTTATTATTTACAAAATAGCATTTATTATTTTTCATTAAAGAAACAACATCTTTATATATTTCATCTTCTATTATTACAGCCTGCTCAGAAGCACATATCACACCATTATCAAAGGACTTAGACATTATTAAATCATTAACTGCTTGATTAATATCTGCAGATTTTTCAATAAAACAAGGAACGTTTCCTGCTCCAACTCCTAGAGCTGGCTTACCAGAAGAATATGCTGATTTAACCATTCCAGGTCCACCAGTTGCTAAAATTATTGATGTACCCTTATGTTTCATAAGTTCATTAGATGCCTCTAATGACGGCTTCTCTATCCATTGTATACAGTCTTTTGGTGCCCCTTCTCTTATGGCTGCATTTCTTAATATTCTAGCTGCTTCAGATGAGCATTTTTGTGCAGATGGGTGAAAACTAAATATTATTGGATTTCTTGATTTTATGGATATTAAGGCTTTGAACATAGTTGTTGATGTAGGATTAGTAACAGGCGTTACCCCTGCAACTACTCCTATAGGTTCTGCTACCATCATATATCCTTCTTCCTCGTTTTCTTCTATAATTCCAACAGTCTTTTTATATTTTATACTGTTATAGATATATTCCGTTGCAAAAATATTTTTTGTTACTTTATCTTCAAAAATTCCCATTTTAGTTTCATCCACAGCCATTTTAGCCAATTCAATATGCTTATCAAGTCCTGCTTTTGCCATAGCTTGAACTATTTTATCTATTTTCTCTTGGTCCAAATTTAACATTTCTTCCATTGCCATATTAGCTCTTTTGACTAATTCATCAATCATATTTTCTACATTTTTTTCTTCTTTTAGATTTTTAGTATTTTTTATGTCTTTATTCATTATGCTAATCCTCACCAAATATAATTATTTTTAAATTTGTTATATTTTTGATGATTATTTATATATTTATACCTTATATTTAATTCCACATCTTTCAAAACTAATTTGTAATTAAAAATCAATGCATATGTTTTATTAATAATCTATAAAATAATTTAAATAAATATTAAGGCCTGATATCAATATCAATGATAATCAGGCCTTTTAATTCATAAAAGCTATCTATTTTTATAATAAAACAGCAAATATAATTTTTGATTCTAAATCACTATTATTTTCCCATCTATGTTTCATTCCAACAGGAATCTTTACACTGTCCTCTTTCTTTAATTCAAATTTTTCATCATCTAAATGTAAGGTAACTTCGCCTTCTAATACATAGGCAATTTCATATCCATTGTGATGAATATAGTCAGTACATGATGATGATTTGGGCGATAAATCCATAATAGCAAATTCTAAATTATGGCTTACACCAGGTGCTAGCATCTCATATATAACATTGTCAGCTCCAGGAAGTATTACTTTTTTTCTATTATTTCCTCTTACAATTAAATCTTCTTTTATTACCTCAGAAGTAAAAAATGTAAATAATGGTGCATTCAATGCATTTGCTATGGACTTTAGAGAGTTAACCGATGGATTTGCCAAGCCTCTTTCTATCTGACTTAGTAATGATGGTGTAACTTCTGCCATTTTTGCTAACTCTCTTATACTTAAACCTTTACTTTTTCTGTATTGTGCTATTTTTTCCCCTATATTTAAATCACTCATTTATAATCTCCTTAAAAATTTATATGATAATCTATAAACTTTGTTTTCTTTTTATTATACCATAATCTCTTAATCCTCCGCTTTATCATTAAATACAATTCATTTTAATAAATTAAATTTAACACATACTTATTTTTATACAATATTTTTATTTTATTAGTATCACTATCACTTTAAATATAAAAAATGGTGAGCATGTATCTTACGCCCACCATTTTTATGTTATATATTAATAATTTAAGCAAAAGGTCTATTTAAAAAATATACCTATTACTGTGAGAGGCTCTTTTTAATCTTCAAAATACCTTTCTGGATATAGAGGGAATTTTGAAATTAAGTTTCTTGCTTGAACTTTACATTCTTTCAAAATCTCTTCATTATCTATATTATTCGCAACTTTTTCCATTATCTCAGCGATTTCAGCGATTTCAGCATGACCAAACCCACGTTCCGATACCGCTGTAAGTCCTATACGTACACCACTTGTAACAAATGGACTTTCTGGATCATTTGGAATAGTATTTTTATTTACTGTTATACCTATAGATTCAAGGGCTTGATCAAACTGTTTTCCAGTTATTTTTTTACCTCTTAAATCAACAAGTACTGTATGGTTATCAGTTCCGCCACTTACTATTCTAAATCCCCTTGCTTCCAATTCTTTTGCTAAATATTTAGCATTATCTAAAACTCTTTCCATTACAGCAATAAACTCTGGCTCTCTTACTCTCTTAAACATATTTGCTTTCGCTGCAATACCATTTATTTGTATAGAACCAAGTGTTCCTGGGAAAGTGGATCTATTTAATGCTTTTGCATACTTTTCTTTACACATTACAAATCCCCCTCTAGGACCACAAATTGTTTTTGAACAAGAAGATGTACAGAAATCTGCATAAGGTATAGGTGAAGGAATTACCCCAGCACCTATAAGTCCTGATATATGAGCCATGTCTACCATTAAATATGCTCCAACTTCATCAGCAATTTCCCTCATTCTTTTATAATCTATAAGTCTTGGATAAGCGCTAGCCCCAGCTATTATCATTTTAGGTTTAAATGCTAAGGCCTTCTCTTCAACCTCATCATAATTTATTGTTTCTCTCTCTAAATCTACACCATAGTGCTCATAGTTAAATATTTTACTTACAAAATTTGCTGGGGATCCATGAGTTAAATGTCCACCGTGATCTAACCTCATGGCAAGTATTTTGTCTCCTGGATCAAGTACAGCATTAAATACGGTATAGTTGGCAGTTGCTCCTGAATAAGCTTGAACATTTACATATTCACAACCAAAGGCTTCTTTTGCTCTTTCAATACATAAATTTTCCACTTCATCAGCGTATTGTGATCCCGCTTGATATCTTTTACCTGGAAGGCCTTCTTCTGTTTTATTTACAAATACACTTCCCATAAGCTCCAATATTTCTGTTGGCGCAGAACTTTCAGATGCTATCATTTCTATATTGTATTTTTGTCTTTCTAATTCTTTTTGTACTATTGAATATAATTGTGGGTCAGTTATTTTTGTTGTTTTTAACATAATTATTTCCCCCTTAAAATATTATTAATATCTGAAAAACTATTAAACTATTTTTATTCTAAGTATATGTATCTACGTTCAATTATTTTTAATTAATTAAATTATATTAATTAAATAGTAGTTTCTTATTCCAATTTTGTCAATTATATTTTAATATTTTAAATTTAATTAAACACTTTTAGACGTATTTTTTATTTTACAATTTTTGTAAACAAAAAAGTCTGTTATATTTTTCATAGAACAGACTTTTAATATATATTTATATTAATTTGTAATTTTTTTCTTTTTTAACATTATAATTATTCTAGTTTCTGAAAATCCTTTAATGCATTTTTTAGATAAGTTTCCTTAAGTGAGTAATCTTCATTTAATGATCTTCCAAGGGCGTCTGCCTTTGCCAATAGTATCAAATCTTGTGGACAAACTGACTTATTAAATAACTTTCGAGTACTTTTCAACCTGCTATTTTGATTTGCCAATTGATTTGGTTGCATGTGAAGTTCTACCATGTTTAGTACATAATCTCTAATTTCATTCTCTTCTTTTCTAATTGTTCTATTTAAAAATTTCCTAACCAATTTTAATCCGGCTCTTTCATGATTATAAGAAATTATTTTTCCATCTTCTTTAGTTGTAGTTGTAATCACTTTTCCAAAATCATGACATAAGGCTGAATACATAAATCCAATTGGATTTTTAGCTTTATTTTTTAACTTTGAAGCCTCATCTATTACCATCATAGTATGATTAAATACATCACCTTCTGGATGATGTATAGGAGATTGAATTACGCCTATCAAATCACCTACTTCAGGAAATTCCATATCCAAATTATTACCATCTTTTAAACCCATAAAATATCTAGATGGTTTTTCATCTGTTAACAACACTTCTTCAAGTTCTTTTCTTATATTTATATTTTTTGTCATAGTTTAAAATTTCCTCATTTATTCATTAATTTTAATTTTCAGACTTATTAATTTACACTTAATAATTAACAATATCTAATTTATCTATATCACTAACATCAGTTCCTGTTATTACTAATATATCATTAGGAAGTATTTGTGTTGAACCATTCGGAATAATTATTTCTCCTTTTCTCTTTATCATAGCTACAAGAATTTCATCTGGTATATCTGCCTCTGAAATTGTTTTATTTACAAAATTACCTGTAACTCCCACACATACTTCCATGAGTTTTGTACTCTTTCCTTCTTGATACATTCTCAATTTATCAAAGTTATTTCCTGTTACAACTAATATATCTCCAGGAATTACTTTTGTAGAACCATTTGGAACAAATACATCTCCTTCTCGTTTTATCATCACTATAAGAATATCCTCTGGTATATTACTATCCATAATAGTTTTATTTGCCAAATTACTATCTTCAGTGATTGATATTTCTATTAGCTTTGTGCTTTTATCTTCTTTATAGTCATTAAATGTTTTAAAAACTGAAGATTCATCATCTATTAGATCTAATTTTAATGCAACTTTAGGTATAAGAGTACCTTGTACTCCAACAGAGAATAATGCTATAAAGAATATAATGTGAAATATATCACTATTAATGGGAACTCCATAAGTTATTGCAAATATGGCAAAAGCTATGGATGCAGCTCCTCTAAGACCTACCCAAGATATAAATATCTGCTGTTTGAAAGGTATTTTGAACCAACTTAGAATACTAAATGTAGCTATAGGTCTTGCTATAAATATCATAAATATAGATATTGCAATGCCTTGCACCATTATATTAGACATTTGAGATGGGTAAGATAATAATCCTAATAAGAAAAATAATATTATTTGCATAAGCCATGATATGCTATCAAAAAATTCAAATATACTTTTTTTGTGAGGAATTTTACTATTCCCAATTATTATTCCTGCTATATATGCACTTAAATAACCATTTCCACCAAATAACTCGCTTAATCCATAAGATAACACTGCAATAGCTGTTACAAATATGGGATAAAACCCATCTATTTCAAAGTTTATATGCCTCAATAAATATATAGTTAATTTGGATAAGACAATAGCTAATATAATCCCTACTACAATCTGACTAAATAGCATTGGTACTATACTTGAATATCCTTTATTAGACATTAATGAAAGTATAATTATAGTTAACATATACGCAAAAGGATCATTACTTCCACTTTCAATTTCTAATATAGATGCAATTGAACCTTTTAGATTTAATTTTTGTGAACGAAGTATAGAGAACACTGAAGCTGCATCTGTAGATGCTACTATAGAACCTATAAGAAGGCTTTCTAACCATGTAGTTTTTAATACGCCATAGCAAAATGCGCCTGTAAGACCTGCTGTTATAACTACTCCTATGGTTGACATTAATATGGATGGAATAGCAATAGGTTTTGCCATCTTCCAGTTTGTACCAAACCCACCAAAAAACATTATAAATATAAGGGCTAAGGTACAAATATCTTTTGTTAATTCAAAATTATTATAGTCAATTCCGAATATGCCATCTGCTCCAAAGACCATGCCCAGTATTATAAATATTAAAAGTATGGGTACCCCAAATTTATATAATACTTTACTGGATGTAACGCAAGTTAATATTACAAGAGCGCTTATAACCATCAATTTTATCATCCTACCACTCCTTTATATATAATTTTTTTATATTATTATACACAATTATAATATAAAAATTATAAGTTAATAGTTTGTCAATTTAATTTTAACTTATTTTTAACTGAGTTTTAACTTAATTTTAACCTTAAATATCTTTTATTGTCAATTTTTGTAATTTTACATACAAAAACCTTCTATTTTTTATAGAAGGTCTCTTGTATTGCACAAAATATTAATTTTAAGGTTATATTTTTAAAGAATCACTAATTAAACCATTTTTATACTAATATTTTTTCTTATTTTTTAGATTCTTTTAATACTTTTTGGGCTGGATATATATTCTTATATATCTCATGTAATTCAGTTACCAATGGTAATCTTGGGTTAGCTGGAGTACATTGATCGTCAAATGCATCTAAAGCTAATTTTTCAATTGCAGCAAAGTAAGTTTCTCTTACTATGCCACATTCTTCTATAGACATTGGTATATTTAGTTTCTTCATTAAATCTCTAATAGCCTCAACTAAACTCTTAACACCTTCTTCAGTTGTATTAGCTTTTAATCCAAGAACTTTTGCTATTTCAGCATACTTCTTATCTGCTACGAAAGATTTATATTTAGGGAATGCAGCAAATTTAGTTGGCATTTGTGCATTGTACTCTATTACGTGTGGTAATAATATTGCATTAGCTCTACCATGTGGTATATGGAACTCAGATCCTAACTTATGAGCTAATGAGTGGTTTACACCTAAGAAAGCATTGGCAAATGCCATCCCTGCCATACAAGATGCGTTGTGCATTTTTTCTCTAGCTTCTCTACCTTCAGCAGTATGTCCACCTTTGTATGATAACGGTAAATATTCAAATACCATTTGTATAGCTTTCATTGCAAGAGCATCTGTATAATCAGTTGCCATTATAGATACATATGCTTCTATTGCATGTGTTAACACGTCAAGTCCTGTATCTGCAGTAACAGCAGCTGGTACAGACATTACAAATTGTGGGTCTATTATAGCTACATCTGGAGTTAACTCATAATCAGCTAATGGGTATTTAACATTATTTACTTTGTCAGTTATAACTGCAAATGAAGTTACTTCTGAACCTGTTCCTGAAGTAGTTGGTATAGCTACCATTTTAGCTTTTCTTCCTAATTTAGGGAACTTATAAACTCTTTTTGTTATATCTGCAAATTTAAGTCTTAAATCTTCAAAGTCTGCTTCTGGATTTTCGTAGAATAACCACATACCTTTAGCTGCATCCATTGCAGACCCCCCACCTAAAGCTATTACTGTGTCTGGCTGGAACTTTCTCATTGCTTCAGCACCATTTAGTACTGTATCTACTGATGGATCTGGTTCTACATCAGCAAATACCTCTATCATTACTGGATTTCTTCTTTTTCTTAATTGATATTCTAATTTATCAACATATCCAAGTTGAACCATCATTCTATCAGTTACAATCATTACTCTTTCAACATTTGGTAGTTTCTCTAAGTATTGTATTGAACCTACTTCATGATATATTCTTTGAGGAACTTTGAACCATTGCATATTAACTCTCCTTTTAGTAACTTTCTTAACATTTATTAAGTTTACAGCAGATACGTTATCTGTGGTTGAGTTATTACCCATTGATCCGCATCCTAAAGTTAATGATGGAGTATTTACGTTGTATATATCTCCTATTGCTCCATGAGTAGATGGTGCATTTACTAAAAGCCTTCCCGTTCTTACTCTATTTGAGAATTCTAATATTACATCATCGTTATTTGAGTGAATAACCGCTGAATGTCCAAGTCCACCAAATTCTGTCATTTCAACACATTTTTGCACTCCTTCTTCAGCATTTTTTACCTTTATACAAGCTAAAACTGGAGATAATTTTTCTTTTGATAATGGATAATCCATTCCAACACCTTCTATTTCAGCAACTAATATTTTAGCATCTTTTGGAACTTCAAATCCTGCCATCTTAGCTATTGTGTATGGACTTTGTCCAACTATATTTGGATTTAATGTTTTAGTTTCTGGATTTATAACTGTTTTTTCTAATAATTCTTTTTCTTTTCCATATACGAAGTGACAGTTGTAATGCTTAAGTAAAGCTACTACTTCATCGTATATACATTCTTCTATTATAACTGCTTGCTCAGAAGCACATATCATTCCGTTATCAAATGATTTAGATAATATTAAATCATTTACTGCTTGTTTTATATCCGCAGATTTTTCTATGAAACAAGGTACATTTCCTGCTCCAACTCCAAGTGCTGGTTTTCCTGCAGAATAAGCAGACTTAACCATTCCCGGTCCACCTGTTGCAAGTATTAATGATACTCCATTATGCTTCATTAATGCACTTGATGCTTCTAATGATGGTATCTCTATCCATTGCACACAATTTTCTGGAGCTCCGGCTTCTATAGCTGCATCTCTTAATATTCTAGCTGCTTCAGCAGAACATTTTTGAGCTGACGGATGAAAACTAAATATTATTGGATTTCTCCCTTTCATAGATATTAAAGTTTTAAACATTGTTGTTGAAGTTGGATTTGTAACAGGAGTTACCCCAGCTACTACACCTATTGGTTCAGCCACCATCATATATCCTTCTTCATCGTTTTCTTCTATTACCCCAACTGTTTTTTTGTATTTTATACTGTTATATATATATTCTGTAGCAAAAATATTTTTTGTTACCTTATCTTCAAATATTCCTCTTCCTGTTTCGTTTACTGCAAATTGAGCAAGTTCTATATGCTTATCAAGTCCGGCTTTTGCCATAGCTGCTACTATCTTATCTACTGATTCTTGATCTAACTTTAACATAGCCTCTTTAGCTATAGTTGCCTTTTCCACTAATTCATTAATCATGCTTTCAACATTTACTTCTTGATTTACAACTTTAACTTTTTTTGTTTCTTTACTCATTTCGAGACTCCCCCTATATAATTATAATGTTAATAAACTTTGTTATATTTTTAACAACTTCTTCATACTATTTATAATAAATTATCTTATTTTACCTGTCAATATATTTGTTAAATTTTTATCAAATTAATATATAAAATTAAATCAATATATATAACACTATCCAAACCCACTTATATTCTAATTTTAAAATTGTATGTTTTTAATTACTAAAAATAAATTATATGCTAATATTAATATTTTATATAGTTTATTTTTTAACAATTAATTTTATTCCAATGAATTTTTATTGAATTTAGTTATAAAAACTTTTAAACTATATATTGTTCTTGAAAATTACTACTAATAAATTTCAATAATTAATATTATCAAAAACTATTAATATGTAAGTTTATTAATGTAGTTATTTAAAGATAATTTACATTTTTAACATGCAACAGGAGGATTTATGAATTACAAATTAATTGCATTAGATATTGATGGAACTTTAATCAATAGTTCACACCAACTTACAGAAGGTGTAAAGAGGTCTATAAAAAAAGCAAAAGAAAAAGGTGTTAAAGTAGTTTTATGTACTGGCAGACCATTAAAAGGTGTTGAAAAATTCATAGATGAATTAAGTCTTAAAGAAGAGGGAGATTATGCTGCTACTTTCAATGGGGCTTTAGTTCAAGATACATTTACTAAAAATCCTGTATCTCACTTAACATTAAAATATGAAGACTTAGTAGATTTATACAATCTAAGCCTTAAAGTTGGGTCTAGAAGTCATTTTTATGATACTAAAACTATTTATACTTTTAATAAAGATATCAGTGATTATACAGTATTTGAATGCCATCTTACTGGAGTTCATTTAAATGTGGCTACATTAGATGAAGTTCCAAAAGATATTGCCATGTCTAAATTTATGATGGTAGATCATCCAGAAATATTAGATGAATGTATAAAAAAAATTCCTAAAGAATACTACGAAAAATATACTATAGTAAGAAGCACTCCTTCATTTTTAGAATTCTTAAATCCAAATGCCAATAAAGGTAATGGTATTTCACTTCTTGCCCAAGAGCTTGGTATAAAAAAAGGTGAAATCATCTGTGTTGGAGATGCAGAAAATGATAAACATATGATAGAATATGCAGGACTTGGAGTTGCCATGGGAAATTCTACAAGAGAAATAAAAGACTTAGCAGATTATATTACTCTTTCTAATGATGAAGATGGAGTTGCTCATGTTATAAATAAATTCATACTAGAAGAAAGATAACTTTAGCAGGAACTACTATATATAAGTTTTAGTAGTTCCTTTTTATATAGTAGTTGTAGACATAATTATAAAATAATTGTAAAATATTCATTGTTATAATTTGCCAAAATACATTCAAAAGGAGCTTATATAATGGAGAATAATAATTCTACAGACATATATAAATTATTTTTAGAAAATATACCTTATCCTGTATGGATACAAGACATTGACACAAAAATAATTTTTATAAATGATCATTATGAAAATTTATATAACGTAAAAGCATGTGATGTCATTGGAAAAAAAACTGTTGATGTATTATCTAAAGAAAAGTCTGATACTTATAATGAACAACTTAAAAATACATTAATAACAAAAAAAGTCACTATTTCTGAAGTACTTATTAAAGGTTTATACTTTAGAACTTATATATTTCCTATTCTTGACATAAAACAAGAAACACAAGGTATTGCAGGCATAGTTATTGATATAAATGAAAAAAAGCAAAAACAATTAGAATTAATACATCAAAAGAATATTTTAAGAACTATTATAGATACACTTCCTGAGGCAATTTTTTACAAAGATGAAAATTCCAAATATTTAGGTTACAATAAGGCCTTTTTAAATAACTTTAAAAATTTTCACAATTGTAATTTATTGGATGATGATAGTCTATTAAAAAAAACTGACTTAGATTTAATGCATAACAAACATAGAGCCATGAACTTCTATAAGCAAGACAAAAAAATTTTAAAAACTAAAAAACCAATTAGTTTTGAAAATTGTTATAGGCACCCTGACGGTCATATTATAACTGAGGAAAGCATAAAAACACCCATAATTGACGAATCTGGGAATATCCGTGGTATAGTGGGAATATCAAGGGATATAACTCAACATAAAACATTAGAAGAGAAGTTAAGATATTTAAGTGAAATAGATGCACTTACTGATCTTTATAACAGAAATAGTTTTGAGGAAAAAATAAAAAAACTTAATAAAACAAAATATCATCCTCTAGGTATAATAATGGGCGATGTTAATGGATTAAAATTAATTAATGATACCCTTGGTCATTTAGAAGGTGATAATTTGCTAAGAAGTATCTCTAATGTTTTAAGGTCCTCTTGCAGCGAAAGCGAATATGTTTTTAGATGGGGTGGAGATGAATTTATCATTCTTATTCCTAATGCTGATGAGTTAAAATGTGATAAATTAATAAAAAAAATTTTAAATGATTGTAAAAAATATAATTATAAATATATGCAACTTAGTATTTCTTTGGGAACTGTAGTTAAATATGAGATTGATGATAATATTTATGATTGCATAAACAAGGCTGAAGAAAAGGTTTATCGCCATAAATTATTGGATAATAAAAGTATTAAAAGATCTATTATGGATTCTTTACTAAAAAGTCTAGAAGAAAAAAACTTAGAAACTAATGAACATGCCAAAAGAGTAACTAAATATGCCTTAGCTTTGGGACAAAAGTTAAACTTTAAAATTTCAGAATTAGATGAATTAATTCTCGTAGCTAGATTACATGATATTGGTAAAATAGGCATTTCCGAAGATATATTATTAAAACCAGGTTCCCTTACTAGTGAAGAATTCGAAATAATGAAAACCCATACAGAAAAGGGGTATCGCATTATAAATGCATCTAGTGAACTATATACTGTTGCAAAATGCGTTCTTACACATCATGAAAGGTGGGATGGCAAGGGCTATCCTCTTGGACTTAAAGGAGATGAAATCCCCTTGGTATCTAGAATAATTAATATTGCTGATTCTTTTGATGTGATGACTAATAATAGACCTTATAAAAATACAAAAAGTAAAAATGAAGCTATAAAAGAGCTCCAAAGGTGCGCTGGAACACAATTTGATCCTACTTTAGTATATTATTTCATAGAATATATTAATGATATAGAGGAATAATTCCCCTATATCATTTTTAATTTTATAACTTTTTAAGTTGTATTCTATAGTATTTTCAGATTACTTCTAATTCTTTAGCTTTGTTAATTATTTATATATTTTTCAAAAACATATCCAAAATCTTTGTTATTATAATTTTCTCTTATATCGCTCATCCAGCTAAAATTAAATTTAGTAATTTCCTCTATCATATTAGCAGTATTACCCTCCATACGAGATCTACTTATAGCATCATTTGCCATGTCTAAGCTTTTCATTCCATATTCATAAGACTGTTTATTTTTATGTTGTATTTTCCCAATTTCAAATAAAGCTTTATATAAATCTTTTAATTGTTCTATTTGTTTTTTATCAACATCTATACTAAAATAATTGTCTGCAAAACTAAATTTTATTTCAACATCTAAATCTACTGTTCCTGCTGTTTCTAGTGTTACCGAATGAACATTTTCACTACGAAACTCATGTCTTTTTACTACTCTTTTCTTACTTACAGCAGATGCACCATCAACATGTATTAATCCTCTATTTGTAAATACATACTCATCTGATTTTGATTTTATAACAAAGTAGATTTTCTCCCCATCTTCATTCATTATATAATCATCTCCATCAACTTTGTTAAAGTCCTTTGGATCTATTATCTTACCTATATCAGATAAACCTAATGTATCTGCTGCCATTTTTCCAAATATATTGCCTGCCATATTGTCCTCCAAGTTATTTAATTTTTTAATACATTTATATTATATCATGTTAATATTTCTATTCAATCATGATAATTTTAACATTAATTATAGGACAAATTTCATCGAAATGTATTATTTTATATGTTTCATTTAGACAACTATGTTTACTTTAAAATACAGGTATTACAATTCCATTATATTTAGATTCTATAAGTTCTCTGCATTTATCAGATGTAAGAACTTCTTCTAGCACTTTTATTGTTTCACTATTTTTGTCTTCTACTCTATATACAAGCAAATTAGCATATTCATCATTTATGGGTGCTGTATAAATTCCATCTTCCTTTGCACTAAGTCCTGCAGGTATAGCATAAGTTGTATCCACAAATCCAGCTGTAACATCTTCTAATGATGGAGGTATTTGGGCCACATCTAATTGAACAAATTCTAAATTTTTTGGATTTTTAGTAATATCATTAACACCAACTATATCACCTTCTATTAGAGTTATTAATCCTTCACTCTCCAAATATCTTAAAGACTTTGATGCTGAGGCAGCATTATCACTTATGGCAATCTTGTCTCCACTTTTAAATTCCTCAATAGAATTTATTTTCTTGGAATATAATACTCCTGGACAAACATATAGTTTAGATCCTGCCATTATTTTATATCCCTTACTTTTTACTGCCTCATCTAAATAAGGCTTATGTTGAAATAAATTTGCATCAATTTCTCCATTATTTAATGATTCATTAGGTAATACATAATCATTAAATATTACAACCTCTAACTTATATCCTTTTTCTTCTATAAGTGGTTTTAACTCTTCTAATAATTCTCCACCAGGAACTAATGTAGCTCCCACTTTAATTATTTTATCCTCTTTAGATTCAGGCGATGAATTTGAGCATCCAACTAACGATGCACATAATACTGCACTTAGTGCTAAGTTTAATAATTTTTTTAATTTCATAATAATGTTCCCCCTTAAATTTGTAGTAAAATAAAAATCTCTGTAGCTCCTCCATTACTTGAAATTCCATCCATATAAAATAAAAAAACTTGAGTATAAACTCAAGTTTTAATAGCGAATTTATACTTATCTTTCAGTAAATATACTGCAGGATTTAGCACCATGTATATAAAAATATACTGGTTGCCGGGTTTCATAGGGCCAGTCCCTCCACCACTCTAGATAAGAGATATTTATTTTTTAATTTGATAATTATAGTAACACCATTCTTTTTTAAAGTAAATTATATAATTTAATTTTTATACTTTTATTTATTTTTCATATTAGCTTCCTATTTTTATTATTTTATCTTTTATCTTGTTAGCAAATCCTATATCATGAGTTATTATCAAAATTGCCATGCCTTTTGACTTTAAATTTCTTATTATTTGAGAAACTTTCTCTATTGAATCCACATCTAGTGCTGATGTTGGTTCGTCAAAACAAAGAATTTTTGGCGTTAATGCACAAGCTCTTGCTATGGCAACCCTTTGACATTGTCCTCCAGATAATTCATAAGGATAAGCATTTATTTTTTCTTCTAAATCTACCATTTTCAAAATTTCTTTTGCTTCTTTTATTGCATTTTCTTTAGATTTTTTCAATACATTTACTGGAGCTGATATTATATTTTCTAAAACAGACATATGTGGAAATAAATTAAAATTTTGAAATACCATTCCTGTTTTATTTCTATTTTTTAATATATGATTTTTATCTTTCATTACACAATTATCTAATATTATTTCTCCATCATCAAAATCTTCAAGACCATTTATGCATCTAAGAATCGTAGTTTTACCTACACCTGATTTTCCTAAAAGTACGCATACTTCCCCACTGTTTACTTCAAAATTTATATTATCTAGTACTTTATTATTTCCAAAGGATTTAGTTAAATTTTTCACTTGTAACATAATTTTTCTCCCATCTTTTTATCTATAATACGCATACTTGTTTTCAAATTTTTTAAACATAATTGTCAAAATTCCAACTAAAACTAAATACACTGCCCCAGCTTCTATTAAGGGAACTATACTTGCCTGTTGATTTTGTGCTATTTGAGCGATTCTCAATATATCATTTAACCCTATTGCATAAACTATAGCAGTGTCTTTAATTAAAGTTATTACTTCATTTGACATGGCAGGTAACACTCTTTTTATGACTTGTGGAAAAATTATTTTTCTGTACATTTCAAATTTACTAAATCCTAGTACAAAAGCACCTTCATATTGACCTTTGTCTATAGATTGAATTCCACCTCTAAATATTTCAGCAAAATAAGCTGCATAGTTTAATGAAAATGCTACGATTACTGCATCAAATCTGTCAAATATTATTCCCATTAAAGGAAGACCGAAAAATACAAATACAAGTTGTAATAATAAAGGTGTTCCTCTCATAATTAATATATATATATTTGCCATTTGGCTTATCATTTTATTTTTAGATAATCTTATAAAAGCTATCATAATTCCAAGTGGTACTGATATTATCAATGTTATAAAAAACACTGATAATGTAATTTTTAATCCTTCTAGCATTATATAATTTCCTCCTTGTTTTTTCCTTAATTTTTATATCTTAATCAGCTTTGCCAAACCATTTTTTATAAATTTCATCAAAAGTTTTATCTTCTTTTATTTTTTTTATTGTCTTATTTACCTTGTTTCTAAGCTCAGTATCATCTTTTCTAAATGCAACAACATAATCTTCTGTTCCAAAATTATCATCTAATATCTTATATTTTTCTTCACCTTTTTTACTTATATAATATTTAACTAAAGTTTCATCTCCAACTATTGCATTTATTCGTCCTGCTTCCAAATCCCTAAAAACTTTATCAAAAGTATCATATAATACTGGTGAGCCATCTAAGCTTTTTAATACTTTTGTATCTTTTTCTAAAGCTTCTTGACCCGCAGATCCTTGTTGAGTTCCTATTATTTTACCTTTTAAATCCTCTTTCTTTTTAATTGGTGAATCTTTTAGAGTTACTATAAGCTGACTATTTTTCATATATGCATCTGTATAAGCAACTTTTTCTTTTCTCTCTTCGGTCAATGAGTATCCATTCCATATGGCATCTATATTTCCTGAATTTAATTCAGTTTCTTTCATCGACCAGTCTATGTTTTGAAATTTCACATTCATATTTAGTATCTTGAAAGTTTCTGTGGCTAAATCCACATCAAAACCCACTGTGTTTCCATTGTCATCTAAATATCCCATAGGAAAATATGTATTATCATATCCTACTACTATTTCATTATCATTTGAACCTACATCTTTTTTATTACACCCTACTACCCCTATCATAATTACTAAAACTGATAATCCCATTGTTAATTTTTTTAATACCTTTTTCATTTTTTTCTCCTCCTAATAATTTAATTTTTATTTATTATTGCAATAAAAAAACCACATAGGCTAATACCTATGTGGTTAATATTTATAATATATATTCCACCATAGATATAAGCCTTTTTAATAGCACTAAAAGGGCTTGTATCTATGAATTAAATTTCATAATTTACAATCCCTTGGTTCTATGATGGTGATGATGAAGTTGTATATTTAATTTTATTATAATTGTTGAATTTTTCATAACACCATTTCTCCTATTCTTAATATTTGTCTAAATTAATTTTTTTATTTGTAATTAATAGTAATATTAATATTTGGAATTGTCAAATATTTTTTATTTTAAATTTATCTTCACGTAGTAAATATTCGTTATTATCTTGATCTTTAAATGTAAATAATTTAGCATAAGGCATTGTTACTATTTGGGTAACTTCAACACCTTTAGCTTTCATTTCTTTATACGCATTATCCAAATCTTCTGTGCTTAATATAACTGTTTTGTAGTCTGTATTAGAATTTGGATATTTAGTTTTCATAAGGTTTTTATCATATAAAACTATAGTTACCCATTCACTTTCTTTAGGTGCAACTTCTATCCATCTTAAAGGTCTTTCTGTTTCATCTATCTTTGTTACAAAGTTTAATTTTTCAGTCCAGAATTTCTTAGCTTCATCTTGATTATTTACATATATTGTTACTTTAGCTATTTTATTTATCATTTTGCATCTCCTCAAATATATTTCTTTATTAACAATACATTTAAAAATCTATTACATTAATAAAATAAATTTAAATTAACATAATAGATTTTTATTTATATAAGTTCCTATATACTATTTTCTTTTTTTGTTTTATTGGCACAATAAATAACATAAATTACTACTATAGCAAGATATGGCAACATTTGAACAAACTCTATTGGAAGTTTTCCTCCCTGTAAATAGTTACTCATACTTTCTGTAAATCCAAATAAACTTGAAGTTAAAAGTCCCACAACTGGATTTGATCCTGCCATAGCTTGAGTAGCTAATGCAATATATCCTCTTCCTGATGTCATGCCTGCTGAGAATAATGTTACATATCCCATAGATAAGAATGCTCCACCAAGAGCTGCTAAAGCACCACTCATTGTTAAAGCTATATATTTAACTCTATTAACACTAATACCTACAGATTCTGCAGCTTCTGGACTTTCTCCAACAGCCTTGATCCTAAGACCTAATTTTGTATATTTGAACATTATCCAAACAAGTAATACTAATATTAATGCCAAATAAGTTAATATGTTGTGACCTGATAATATATTACCTACTATCGGTATATTTTCTATTATAGGTATATTTATATTAGGTAAAACTAAAGAATTTAAAGAGGTTGATGCTCCCTTATCTCCTGTTAATAAATATAAACCAAATACAGTCATACCTGATGCCATTAAGTTTAATGATATACCGGATATTATTATATTTGATTTTAATTTAAGAGCAAAATAAGCAATTATATTACTCATTATTATTCCTGAAATCACTGCAAATACTAAACCTACAAAGGCACTTTGTGTAAAGTGACTTGCTGCAACTCCAACAAATGACGCCGTTAACATTGTACCTTCTAAGGCTATATTTCTAGCTCCTGCACGAGCTGCTATCATAGCTCCTAAAGTTGTTAAAAGTATAGGAGTTGTAGATCTTATAACAGCAAACCAGAAACCATCTTTTAATAAGATGTCAAATAGAGCTTCCATTACTTGTCTCCCCCTTTGCTTTCATTATTTGCCAAAGCTAATTGGCTTTCTTTTCTTTGTTTTATAAAGTATAAGAATCTTTCAGCTGTAACTAAAAGAATTATTACACCTTGTATCAGAGCAACTATTTCATTTTGCACATCTGTTTGTCTTGACATTATATCTGCACCAACACGCACATACGATAAGAAAAATGCTGCAACTGGTATGAATATTGGGTTATTAGATGAAAGTATAGATATTATAACTCCATCCCATGCATATGTTGGAGCTTGAGCCCATTGAAAACGTCTATACATGCCTAATTTTTCTATTGCTCCACCTATTGCTGCAATAAATCCTGATATAAATGAAGTATAAAGTATACATCTTTTAGTATTTATTCCTGAGTATCTTGCAAACTCCGGGTTGGAACCTACTATTCTTATTTCATAGCCCCATTTAGTACGAGTTAGGAAAATATATAATAATATACAAACTACAATAGCTATTATAAATCCACTGTGAAGTCTTGTCCCACTGACAATAGTAGAAAGTTGAGCGCTACTTAAAAACTTAAGTGAAGCAAAGTTTGAAGCCTGTCTATCTGCTAAAAATTTATTTATTATATAAAGCCCTGCGTAGAAAAATACATAATTAAGCATTAATGAAGTAACAAGCTCATTTGCTTTGTATTTAACTTTGCAAAATGCCGGTATACTTCCTATAATTCCACCTATGAAACCTGCTATAACTATGGCAACCATAGGATGAACTCCAGCTGGTAGTGGTATCATTATAGCTACAAATGATGCTATAACAGCTCCCATATAGAAAGATGCATCTGTTATCATTGAGAAGTTTCCTGATTTAAAAACTAAACTTAATGATAAACCTGTAAACATTAAAGGTACCATCATTTCAAGTACGTTGAATAGATATCTTTTTGAACTTACTGGTCCTAAAAGTAAAGTAGATAATGCTTTAGCTGGATTTTCACTAACTAAAAATATTATTCCACTTGTTATAATAAGTGCTATACATATAGCAGCAAATAATCTTAATAAATCGAAATATTTAAGTATATTAAACTTTTTGTCTTTATGCATAATAGGCACCTCCGATTACTTCCTCACTATCATGCTTAACTCCTAGCATGTAAAGACCTAATTCTTCTTCAGTTACATTTTTAGCATCCTCTATGTAACCTACTATTTTACCTTCGTGCATAACAATTATGCTATCACTTAAAGATAAAACTTCTCCTAAATCTGATGATACAAGAAGTATAGCTTTTTTAGCTTCTCTCATATCTAATATTTTATGTCTTATAAATTCTATGGCTCCAACGTCAATTCCACGAGTTGGTTGGTTAACTATTAAAAGATCTGAATCATATAAAAATTCACGTCCTACTATAACTTTTTGTATATTTCCTCCAGATAAATCTTTTATAGGTTGTTTTGTGTTATCATGTTTAACTATAAATTCCTTTACTAAATTAGTTGTAAATTCTCTTACTTTCCTTAAATCTAGTAATCCCTTTTTGCTTAATTCTTTTGATGCATATATTTTAGATATAGCATTATCTTCTATTGAAAGATTTGGAGCACTACCAAAATATAATCTATCTTCAGATACATGAGATATTCCCATTTCTTGTCTTTTTAATATAGATTCTTTTGTAATATCTTTATCTTTTAACGATATTTTCCCACTTACTATATCAATAGTTCCTATTATGGCATTTACAAGTTCTGATTGTCCGTTTCCTTCTATACCTGCAACTCCTAATATTTGTCCTTCTCTTACTGTAAAGCTCATATTATCTACTACCACATTCTTAAATTGATTTTTAACTGTTAAATTATCAATTTTCAAAACTGTATTTTTAAATTTACCCTCTGTTTTTTCAATATTTAAATCAACATCACGACCTACCATTAATTTAGATATTTCTTGTTCAGAAAGCTCACTAACTGAGTAAGTTCCCATGGTTCTACCATCTCTTAAAACTGTTAATCTATCACAAAGTTCTTTTATTTCATGAAGTTTATGAGATATAAATATTATTGTGTATCCTTCTTTTTTTAGTAATTTTAATTGTTTAAATAACTCTTCTATCTCTTGTGGTGTAAGTACTGCAGTTGGTTCATCTAGAATTAATATTTTTGCACCTCTATATAATGCTTTTAATATTTCTAGTTTTTGTTTCATTGCTATTGAAATGTCTTTTACCTTAGCTCTTGCATCAACTTTTAAATTATATTTCGTTGAAATTTCTTCTGTCTGTTTTATGGCTTCTTCTATATTTATAAATCCTGATTTCGAAGTTTCATGACCTAAAATTAAGTTTTCTGCCACACTTAAAGAAGGCACCAACATAAAATGCTGATGCACCATACCTATACCTTTTTCTAAGGCTTGTTTAGATGAAGAAAAATTTACGATTTCTCCATTTACATATATATCACCACTAGTTTGCGGCATCATTCCAAATAACATTTTCATTAAAGTTGATTTTCCTGCACCATTTTCACCTATAAGTGCATGAATTTCGCCTTCATTTATAGCAATACTTACATTGTAGTTTGCAACTATACCTCCAGGATATACTTTTGTTAAATTGCTTACTTTTAATATTTCTTTTGTCATTTAACACACTCCTGATCTCTAATATTTAATAAGGGAGTAACATTTTTGATACACCCTTATTTTTAGTTAATAGATTTTATTTAGCTGAATTTATTATTTCTTTTAATTTAGATTCTTTCATACCTATTGCAGATTTAACCTCTATTTTACCATCTTTTAATTCTTTAGATATTTCAGCGACTTTATTTCTTATTTCTTCACTTATAGTAGAATTATATATATCATTTTCAGCTAATTCTACAACTCCTTCTTTAGCTCCTAAAACACTATGGCTATTAAATTCTAATGCATTATCTAAGAAAGATTCCATAGTTAAAACTAATGAGTTGTCTACTCTTTTTAATGCTGATGATATTATATATTTTTGTTCTTCTTTTCCTTCATAAGCTAAAGCTTGGTCACTATCTACACCTATAACATATTTTTTAGAATCTCTAGCTGCTTCTACTGATCCTGCTGAAGCTGGCCCAGCAGCTGTAAATACTACATCCGCTCCGTTTGAATATTGCGCTAATGTTAATTCTTTAGCTTTTGCTGTATCCGTAAAAGAACCTACATAAGCCACTTCAATCTTCATATCCTTATCTACAAACTTAGCTCCTTCTATATACCCTACTAAGAAGTCATTTATAACTGCTGATGTATCTCTAGCTCCCACAAACCCTACAACTTTTTCTTTATTAGCAAGTTCCATATCGCTTGTAGTAACTAAAGCTGCTAAAGTACCAGCTAAGAATCCTGCTTCATTTTGCTTATATGTCATTGAATATACATTTTCTAAATTATATTCATCATAATTTACATCTGTATCATATACTAAGAATTTCTTCTTTGGATAAAGTTCTGCAGTATTTTCAACATGCTCTTTCATATCCCAACCACCAGTTATTATAACATCAGCATCTGATTCTGATGCATCTATTAAAGCTGGCTCAAACTTAGTTTGATCAAATCCCATTTCTACAACTTCAACATCAACCTTATCACCAAATTGTTTTTCTATCTTTTCCGCTCCAGCATTAGCTGAATCATTTATCCCTTTATCTCCTAAGGCACCTGTTACTAATAACTTAACGCTTACTTTATCAGAATCAGAAGCTGTATCTTCTCCTCCTGCACCACATCCTACTAAAAAAGTAGCACTTAATCCTATTGCTAATAGCGTTGATAATATTTTTTTCTTAAACATTTACTAATCCTCCCAGTTATAAACTTGTGTATTGTTTGTATCATTTAATAATTCTATATATTGATCAAAGTTAAGCTTCTGCTCGAACTTCGATAATATTTCTTTTGTTTTTTTACCCTCATCTTTTAACAAATCTATAACTGATGATGTAAGGTATTTCATTGGTAATTCATAGGCTAAATATTTATCTTTTGTTCTAAAATCGTTACCATGAATTCTTCCAGCAAATCCTGAAACTCCTATTTGAACCGTTGGCATTATATAAGATAAATCTCCTATATCTCCGCTGGCAAAAGAGTGGCAATCTTTAAGAATTTTATCTTCACCTATAAACTTTAACATATTGTGCTTTAATACTTCTGTAAGATTCTCATCTTGTGTAAGAGGTAAATATCCTCCTGTATTTGAAATCTTAACTTGAGCTCCAAGTGCCAATGCTCCACCTTTTATTGCTCTATTTACTTTAGTATCCACATCCATTATTGCATCTAAAGTCTTTGCTCTTATGTACATATCTAATACTACTTTCTCTGGAACACTATTAACACTTGCTCCACCTTCACTTATTACATAATGAACCCTTACTGTATCCTCTTCTTTAAACGTTTCTCTTAAATAAGCTATTGCATTTAATGCTACATTTGCTGCATTTAGTGCATTTACTCCATCCCATGGATTAAGACCTGCATGAGATGCAACTCCTTTAAAAGTAATTTTTTTACCTAAAAATCCATTTAGACTAGAATTTATCTCTGTATAATATTTATCATTAGGCGGCATAGAGTGGCATGATATTATTAAATCAATATCATTAAATGTATTTAGCCTTACCATCTCTTGCTTACCTGACATATAAGATATTTTATTATCTTCAATTAAATTTTCACGATAATTGAAATCACAGTATTCTTCTGCAGGTGTTGCTATAAATGAAATTTTCCCACCTAATTCATTTAAAATTTTAGATTCTTTTATCGCAATAAATGTACCTAGTATTATACCTATTTGAGCATAATGACCACATGAGTGAGCACATTTATCTTTTTTACCTAAATACTTATGATCTGTACTAGGAACAGAATCTATTTCACATAAAAGGCATATATGAGGGCCTTCTTTACCAGAATCTAACGTAGATTTGATTCCTGTTATAGCTATATCATTTTTATAATCAATATTATACTTATCAAATGCTTTGCAAATTAATTTATTAGTTTCGAACTCTTTAAAACCAAGTTCAGGATTTTTAAATATGTCTTCACCTAAATTAATCATTTCATTTTTTATTGAATTTATTACATTCCAAATTATTTTATCCATAACACACCTCAACACGAACTATTATTTTTTTCATTTTCGTTTAGTTCGTTTTATGTTTTCATTATATCATGTTTCAATTGATTTTCAATATAATTCGTGTTTTTTCTATTATTTTCTTATTATTTTCTTATTTTTTACACTTCCCACCATTGCAAAGGTTATCTTTCGAACATTCAATAAACTAACACTTATAAAATCCAACAAAAAAGAACCTGATAATTAGTCAGATTCCTTATTTTTTCATTTTTTACTCGAATTTTATTTTTTTATTTTTTTATTCGTTCGTGTTTATTTTATATTAATTCATTTTGCAGCTTATATTCATAAACTCAAAATTTTCCACATCAAATAATCCTTTATCTGTAAGTTTTATATTAGGTATTACTGGTAGCGCTAAAAATGCCAAAGTCAAGAATGGATCTATATCTTTGCTAACCTTTAACGAATTATAAGCTACATCTACTAATTTACTAAATTTACAGTCCACATACTCTATACTTTTATTACTCATTAATCCACCTATATTTAAAGACAAGGTTCCTAAAATCTTATTAAAAGATGAAATTGCTATTCCTCCATCCATACTTATAACTGTGTTCACAGCATTTACTATATCTTCATCATTATCACCCACAACTATAATATTGTGTGAATCATGTGATATTGTTGTTGCTATGGCTCCATTTTTCAATTTAAAGTTTTCTACTAATCCTATACCTATATTTCCTGTATTTTTATGTCTTTCTATTACTGCTAACTTTAATATATCTTTTTCATTATCATATTCAAACTTATTATGAACAATATTAACCTTAGCCTTTGATTTTTCAGTTATCAAGCTATGAGGCTTTAATGAAATAATATTTACTACTTCTTCTCCTCTTTCCTTTTCAAAATATATTTGTATGTCTTCTTTATCAATTTTAGAAATATGAACAGTTTTTAATACTTTTGAAAAGTCATTTTCCTTAGTTGTAAATAAAGGCATTTTTTCTTTCCCCACTAATTTGCCATCCTTATAAACTTCTTCTATATTAAAGTTTTCTAAGTCATCAAATACTATTATATCCGCCTTATATCCTGGAGCTATAGCCCCAATATCTTTTAAATTATAACAGTTAGCTGGATTTATAGTTGCCATTTGTATTGCTATTATAGGGTCTATTCCATTTTTTATTGCTAATTTAACATTATAGTCTATATGACCTTCTTTTAATAAATCTTCTGGGTGTTTGTCATCCGTACATAATAAAATTCTTTGATAGTTATATTGATTAACACCATTTATAAGGTTTTTAAGGTCTTTAGTTGCTGAACCTTCCCTTATCATAACATACATGCCTAGTCTTAATTTTTCCAGCATTTCTTCTTTTGTTGTACATTCATGATCTGTATTTACTCCGCTTAAAACATATGCATTTAAGCCTTCTCCTTTTATACGAGGAGCATGGCCATCTACTCTTTTTTTGTTTTTGTAAGCTAAATTTAGCTTGTCCATTACATCTTTATCTTTATATATTACCCCAGGATAATTCATCATCTCACCTAAACCTAAAACTCTTGGATGATTTATATATTTTTCCAAATCATTAGCTTTAAGAACTGCTCCTGAATTTTCAAAATTAGTTGCTGGCACACATGATGGTAACATCACATATGTATTTAAAGGTAATTCTTCACTTGAATTTAATATATATTCTATTCCATCAAGACCACAAACATTAGCTATTTCGTGGGGATCTGTTATTATTGTTGTAGTTCCTCTTGGTACTATAACTTTTGAAAACTCACCTGGTGATAGCATAGATGACTCAATATGAACGTGGGAATCTATAAGGCCCGGTGCTATATATTTCCCTTTTAAGTCTATATTAGTGTCTCCTGTATATTCTCCAATTCCTACTATTATCCCATCATGTACTGCCACATCTCCAGTTACAATTTCATGTGTAAATACATTAACTATATTTGCATTTCTTAATACTAAATCTGGATTTTTATTTTTCATTGATCTGTCTATTAATTCACTAATGTACATAATACTCTCCCAACTATCAAATATTTTTTAAATCCTATAATATCACATTTATCTTCATAGTCAAGTTTTTTTATTAAAATATTTTTTTTAATACAATTATTTCTCTTAAGTATTTATTCATATATAATATATTTATACATATTTACAAAACTATGTAATTTTATAACAAGGGGATAAATTTATGAGGAATTTAATAAAAAAATTTTCAGCTATTTTTCTAGCTAGTATAATTTGTTTTTTTAGCTTTCAAAATTCAAGTTATACTTTTGCCGCAGAGAATTCTATACTTGCTAAAGGATATGTTCATGTTACATCTGCACCTGACAAATTAAATGTTAGATCCAAGCCTTCCACATCTTCCAAAATAATAGGAACTATAGATCACGGAAAATCAGTAAACATAATAGACAGTGTTGCAAAAATCACTAAAATCTATGACAAAGATAGTAAATCTTATACTAATGTTGTAACAGACCCATGGTATAAAATATCTTACTCTAATGGTTATGGATACGTTTCTGCTGATCATAATTATGTTAAGTTATCAAATGAAGACAAGCCTTATCAACCTAGTAATAGTACTGCCATAAAAGGAATAGATGTAAGTTATCATCAAGGAGATATTGACTGGAAAAAAGTAAAAAATTCTGGTGTTAAATTTGCTATTATTCGTGCTGGAAGCGGGACTAAAAAAGACATTAAGTTTAAATCAAATATAGAAGGTGCTTTAAATGCCGGAATAGAAGTTGGTATTTATTGGTTTTCCAATGCTTATACAGTTAATAGTGTAAAAGATGAAGCTCAAAAATGCATGGAAGTAATTTCACCTTACAAAAATGAATTATCTTTTCCTGTTTTCTTTGACTATGAAGAATATACTATAAAATCCGCACAAGATAATAAAGTTAATCTTAGTCTTAGTTCAGTATCTAATATTTGTGAAACATTTTTGTCTAAATTAAAATCAAATGGATACAAATGTGGTATATATACAAACAAAACCGTATCAAAATTTTATCTTAGTGATAATCTAAGAAATTCTTACGATTTTTGGATAGCTCAATATAGTGATAAATGCAATTATTGGGGTAAATATATCATGTGGCAATATAGTCAAAGCGGAAAAGTCGATGGTATAAGTGGTAATGTAGACTTAAACTACTACTATAAAAGTAATCCTATAAACATTTCAAAAACTACTATAGATTCTATTTCAAATCAAAAATATACAGGCAGTAAAATATCACCCAATATAAGCATAAAGTACAATAATAAAGCCTTAGTAAAAAACAAAGATTATACTGCATCATTTGGAGATAATACATCTATAGGAACTGCAACTGCCACTATAAAATGTAAGGGTAATTACACAGGAACAAAAAAAATCACCTTTAAAATTGTTCCTAAAACTGTAACCAACACTAAAATTTCAAACACTACTTCTTCAAGTATAAAATTAAGTTGGTCAAAAGTTTCAAATGCAGATGGATATAGAATTTATAGATCTACTAGTAAAAATGGTACCTACACTAAAATAAAAGATATTACTAAAAATTCTACTTTAAGTTATACTGACTCAAGTTTATCTAGTAATAAGAAATATTATTATAAAATAAAATCATTTAAAACTTCAAAGAAAGAAAAATACTATGGCTACTATTCAAACATAGCAAACGGAGAAACAAATTTATCTACACCTTCAGTAAAATTATCAACTCCAAAAAGTAAAAGTATAAAAGTTTCTTGGAAAAAAATTTCTGGAGCTAAAGGCTATGAGCTTTATAGATCAACTAGTAAAAAAGGAAAGTATTCAAAGATAACTACAAGCAACTTAAGTTATACTAGTAAAAATCTAACTAAAAATAAAACTTATTACTATAAAGTAAGAGCATACAAAATAGTAAATAGCAAGAAAGTTTATAGCTCTTATAGTTCTATAAAATCCATTTCTGCTAAATAATTAAATCATAAAAATAAAGAAGGTATTGCTTATTCAGCAGTACCTTCTTTATTTTTATTTTCTATTTTTTTCATTTTTCTATAATAAGTTATCATAAGTGGTACAGCAGCTGCTATCCAAGCTACAGGATCTGATAAACAAATACCTGTGAATCCTATAAACTTTGGCAGTGTAAATGCCACTATACTTCTTGCCACTAGCTCATAAACGCCTGCCATCATAGGTACAAAAGATTCTCCCATACCTTGAAGTACATTTCTATATACAAATATAAATCCTAGTGGTATAAAGAATACTGCAGAGTAATTAAATACTTGTTGAGCATAGCTAAATATTTCAGGTGTTGGATTTTCCATAAATAAAGTTACAAAATATCTCCCAAGGAATATAAGAACAACACCTGCTATTAAGCTAGTAACTATTGATACTTTATTCATTATCTTCATACCATTTTTAATTCTATCAAACCTACCAGCACCTAAGTTTTGTCCTGCATAAGTTGCTATTGTCACCCCAAATGAAATTGATGGTTGCATAACAAGTTGAAGCACCTTTGATGATGCTGTATATGATGCTATTACTGTTGATCCAAATACATTTATAGCGCTTTGAACTATTATGATTCCGACAGCTGTTACTGAAAATTGTAACCCCATAGGTATACCAATTTTTAAATGCTTTGTATAATAGTGCGACTCAACTTTAAAATCTTCTTTTTTAAGTCTTAATACTTTGAACTTTTTATAGCTATAAATTAAGCATAACACTGCTGAAAATCCTTGTGCAATGTTAGTAGCATGAGCTGCTCCTGATACACCCATTTTAAAATTAATTATAAATACCAAATCTAAAATAACATTAAGAATAGATGAAATCATTAAAAAGTACAGTGGCGTTTTACTATCCCCTAAAGCTCTAAGTATTCCTGCAGCCATATTATAAAGAGCCTGAGTTATTAATCCTGCAAAAATTATTGTTATATAATTATTTGCATTATCAAAAATATTTTCTGGTGTATTCATAATTCTAAGAAGAGGATTTTTTACTATTAAAGCTATTACTGTCATTAAAAGAGTTGAAATTAATGTTAATGTAATATTACTTGCTACAGCTTTTTTTACACCTACTTCATCTTTTGCACCGAATTTTTGAGAAACCAATACTCCAAATCCACTAGTTAGACCTAGTATCATACCATTTACCAAAAAGAACATAGATCCAGTAGAACCAACTGCTGCCAGTGCATCTACTCCTACAAATCTTCCAACTATAATTGTATCAACCATGCTATACAATTGTTGAAACACATTTCCAATTAATAAAGGTATGGAAAAAAATATGAAAATTTTCAAAGGACTTCCCTGAGTCATATCGTTAGTCATCTATTTACTTCTCCTATCTTTATTTGTTTTCTATACTGTTACAAGAGATTCTATGCATCTATTGTTACATCATAATATATTCGAAACTAATAATTATTTATAAATTAAACAATCTATAATTTCTTCTTAAATAAAAAAGCAAGCATTACTTTAGTAATGTCTGCATTATTTTTTTCAATCTTATAAATGATATCAGATAAGAAATTGTAGGTCAATAAGTATATCTTAAGCTTTTTTATGAAATCATTTTCAGTTTAAAATAAAAAAGATGTACTAAAATTAATACACCTTTTTCTGGTGGACCATCTCAGGCTTGAACTCGGGACAATCCGATTAAAAGTCAGGTGCTCCACCGACTGAGCTAATAAATCAGAAGTTTTTAATACTTCTCTAATATTAATTTTCCCTCATTATTTTCTATTATTCATTCAATTCTATGTATTAGATTTGTAGCTATGTATAAAATATCACTTTTTGACTCATTTAAAACTATTGATTTCTATTTATGATATAATAAATAATTATAATAAAAAATAAAAGGTGGTAATTTATGACTGAGAAAAGAAAAAAAGGAATTCTAGCAAGCTTTTTAGCAGGAGCAATAGCTCTTGTAGGATGTTCTCAAGGAGAAATAAATGATGAAGTTAGAACTCCTCCAAAAGAACTTCCTATAGCAACTATAGTTATCAAAAACTATGGAACTATCGAAGCTGAACTTTATCCTCATATAGCTCCAAATACAGTAAATAACTTTATCTCATTAGCTAATAGTGGTTTTTATGATGGCCTTACTTTCCATAGAGTAATAAAAGACTTCATGATACAAGGTGGAGATCCTAATGGTAATGGTTCAGGTGGTCCTGGATATAGTATTAAAGGTGAATTTACTAAAAATAAATTTAAAAATGATTTAAAACATACAGAAGGTGTTTTATCTATGGCAAGAAGCCAAAATAAAAATAGTGGAGGTAGTCAATTTTTTATTATGACTAAAGATTCTCCTCACTTAGATGGACAATATGCTGCCTTTGGTAAAGTTGTAAAGGGTATTGATATAGTACATGAAATTGAAAATACAAAAACAGGAAATAATGACAAGCCTGAAAAAGATATAATTATAGAATCTATAAAAGTTGATACTAAGGGTATAAAATACGATAACCCTGAAAAAATATAATATTTACTTTGTTTAAATTTAAACAAAAAGAAGACGGAATTTCAGGGGTGAAATTACCGTCTTTCTTTAATTATGGGGTATGTTATATTTAAATATTTGTATAATGGGGATTATACAATACTTAAATATAGGGTTTGGTGTATTTAAACATGGGGTTGTTTAAATACGGGGTTTTACTACCAAGCCTAAAATAAAAAAACTACCATATCAAGGGTAGTTGCCATTCCATTCTAATATCATAAACCTTTATAAAAATAGCTTACGTTTATGATAACAAAGAACTTTTTATTCTTCGGCAACTGGCTGGCATAGTGTGATTAACCTTAGCCCCTATAGCTTTGCGTCTCTAGATTTCTCTAGATTTGCCAATATTTAGCTATTACACTATAAATTATATACACTTTACATCATATATGCTAGCGTTTATTTATATTTTTTTGTTTTATTTTATTTTTATTTTAAATCAACTTTCATATATGATTAAATCCATACTTTAGATAGTTTTTTGTCTTAATATCTTTTCAAAAGCTATTCTTTCAGACTTATCTTTTAAATAAATTACACCACAATACTCAAATTTATTTTTACTTAAGAATTTTTGCATTGATTTATTATGTCTGTGAGTATCAATTCTAATATTATTTATATTATTTTCTAAGCAAATTTTCTCTATATGTTTAAATAATTCACCAGCTACTCTATTACCTTTTATATTGCTAGAAACTGCAACTCTATGTACAACAGCATAATCTTCATTACTAATCCACTTTCCATCATATATAATGTTATAATCCTGTTCTCCAGCGAAAGATAAATAAGCTGTTGCAATTATTTTATTATCTTTCAATAAGACATATGATTCGCCATTTTCAATATCATTAATTATACTTTCTTCATTTGGATATCCGTCTTGCCATTGATCAATATTATTTTCTTTAAAATAGTTTTGAGCTTCTTCAATAATATTTATAATTTCCTTTATATCTGATTTTTTTGACTTTCTGAATTCCATAGATTCACCTCCATATTTTTTATTTACATTTATTATATACTTTTCTTTTTTTCATACTTTTTGTAAATAAAAAATAGTATTCCACTTGTAATAAAGGTTACTATAAATACAGCGGCTGCCATAGTGTAATTCTTTAACCCAAGACAACACCCTCCAATAGTTGAAGAAACAACAGATGGTATCCTCGCCACTCCTGAAACCAATAAAAATGGTACAAGTTTAATAGGTGTAATTCCTGCCACATATGAAATAACATCTTTAGGTGTTCCTGGAATTAAAAATATAAAAAAAGTAGTCATATATAATTTTTTATTGTTTTTTAAAAAATTCATTTCTTTAATTTTTTCTGTTGATACGAAAATTTCCACAAAATCCATTCCAAATTTTTTTGCAAACAAAAATACTACTGTTTGTCCTAGTAAGGTTCCAATCAAACATAGAACTGCACCCCAAAGCCATCCAAATGCATATCCTGCTGCAATCTCAAAAGGTTCTCCTGGTATGATTGCCACAATAATTTGAAAAGCCGAAATTCCTATCATAATAAATTTTCCCCATATTCCAGTACTACTTATCCATGATCTAAATTCCTTTGGTTTTTTTGCAAGGGAAACTATTTTTTTTCCTAATGTAAATCCTAGAGCAGCAATAATTAATAAAAATATTATTCCTCCAACTAATAGTATCTTCTGCTTCTTATCTAACTTTTTTATAATAATTTCCCTCCTTACTTAAAATTTTTTATATTTTCAACTGTACTTATATTAACCAAATAGACTCAATACATTCTTACTTCTATAGACTTCTTTTCTCAAAATCTTTAATTCTATTTTTGTTATAAATTTCATATTTACACAGAACAATAGTTCGAATATAATTAAATCATATTAAACATTAGTTCTATAAAAGGAAAGGTGGTTTTTTTGAGTAAGAGACTTATTTTCCATATCGATGTAAACAGTGCCTATTTATCTTGGACAGCTGCTTATTTACTAGATAAAGGATATAAATTAGACATCCGTAATATTCCTAGTGTAATAGGTGGTAACGAAGAAACACGTCATGGCATTGTATTAGCCAAAAGTGGTCCTGCTAAGAATTATGAAATTCAAACAGGTGAAACTTTATTTTCTGCTAGAATTAAGTGTAAAAATCTAATTGTAGTTCCTCCCCGTTATGATTTATTTAAAAGATGTTCTGATTTCATGGTAGAACTTCTTAATGAATATACGCCTAATATACAAAGATTTAGCTGTGATGAATGTTTTTTGGATTTTACAGGCATGGAAAATTTATATAAAAATCCCCTAGATTTAGCTTATGAAATAAAAGATAGAATTGAAAAAGAACTAGGTTTTTCAGTTAACATAGGCATATCAAGTAACAAATTATTATCAAAAATAGCATCCGACT
This sequence comes from Terrisporobacter glycolicus ATCC 14880 = DSM 1288, assembly GCF_036812735.1. Taxonomy (NCBI): domain Bacteria; kingdom Bacillati; phylum Bacillota; class Clostridia; order Peptostreptococcales; family Peptostreptococcaceae; genus Terrisporobacter; species Terrisporobacter glycolicus. Next base: position 3,103,908 of record NZ_CP117523.1, read on the forward strand.
TTAATAAGCCAAATAAAGTACATACTCTTTTTCCTGATGAAATAGAGGAAAAAATGTGGCCTTTAGATGTGGGGGAACTATTTGGAGTAGGAAGAAAAACTCTAAAAAAACTTAATAGCTATGGTATAAAAACTATAGGTGACTTAGCAAATTTTGATGTCAATGTTTTAAAATATAAACTCAACTCATATGGCGAGCAAATTTGGAGATATGCCAATGGCATTGAAAATTCAGAAGTTAGAAAAAGTAATTATATAGGTATGAAAGGTATGGGCAATAGTACAACTACTCATTTTGATATTACCACTAAAAATGAAGCTTCTATGGTTATTTCTTCTCTTTGTGAAACAATTGGTATGAGACTTAGAAAAAATAATAGTTGTTTCAACGTAGTATCTATCCATTATAAAACTGATTCTTTCTTTTCTAGAAGAAAACAGAAAAAACTAAGTTACTCTACTGATAGCACTCAAGACATAAAAAAAGAGGCTATAAAACTCTTTGATGAACTATGGGAAGAAGAGCCTATCCGCCAAATAGGCGTACATGTGACAGGGCTGTTTAATAATAATGAGGTTCAACTATCTTTACTTGAAGAAGGAAACAATGAAAAAAAGAAAAACTTAGACAAAGCTATTGATAACATTAGAAATAAATACGGCAAATATTCAATATCAACAGCTCAGTTTATAGATGCCCCCATCCCACCACTATGTGGTGGAATAAACGAAGATGACTATCCCATGATGAATAACTTAATATAATAATTGGAAGGTGATGATTAAATGAAGCTTGTATCTAAAGAAATAGATATAATCACTGTATTTGATAAGAATGGTAAAATACAACCTATTAAATTTAAATTTGAAGATAAAGATTCTACTAAAGTTATAAAAATAGATAAGGTTATAGATTTTGTAGATTGCAAATTTGCTGGTGATTCATTTATAGTTTATAAATGCCAATCTTGTATAAACAATATTATAAAACCTTTTGAACTAAAATTTGAAAGAAGAACTTGCAAATGGTATTTATACAAAATTTAAATAATAAAAATAACATCTACAAAATTTAATTTTGTAGATGTTATTTTTATTATTTAGCTATATTAATTTATAACAATAAAGAAAATTATTCAACCTGAACTTACGCTGCTATTCCTTCTTTTCCTTCACTACAGTATTTATCTACATCAAAGTCTTTTTCGCTATTTGCAACAATTAGTGTACACACATTATCCCCCATAACATTAACTGTCGTTCTAAACATATCTACTATTCTTTCTACTCCCATGATTAATCCAATTCCTTCTAACGGTAAGTTAACAGAAGTAAGAACCATAGATAGCATTATCATTCCAACACCTGGAACTCCAGCAGTACCTATTGACGCTAATGTAGCTGTTAAAACTATTGTCATCATTTGATTCATTTCTAAATTTATACCATATATTTGAGCTATAAACAAAGCCGCCACACCTTGCATTATGGCAGTCCCGTCCATATTTATAGTTGCTCCCATAGGTATTGTGAATGATCTTGTTGTCTTTCCTACGCCTAAGTTTTCTAATATTTCCATACTAGCTGGAACTGAAGCATTACTTGATGACGTTGAGAAAGTAATAGCTGCAACTTTAGTAAACTTCTTTAAAAATGGTTTGATTTTTTGTCTTGTAAATATCTTAAATAATCCACCATAAACAACAGTAACATGAATAGCTAAGCCTAGTAGTACAACTGCTAAGTATTTAATTAAAACTAATATAGCATCTTTACCTACAGTTGAGAAAGTTTCTGCAACTAGGGCAAATACACCTATTGGAGCTGCCATCATTATTATTCCAACCATTTTCATACATATATCATTGGCACTTTCAAACACTTTTCTTACTGGCTCTGCTTTTTCCCCTACCATGCTCATTGCTACTCCCGTAAGCAATGCGAAAAATATTATTTGTAGCATATCACCATTTACAAAGGATGCAATTGGATTTGATGGTATTATACCAAGTATAATATCTACAAGTGATTTTGACTCTCCTATCGCTACCTCTCCAGTAACTACAGAACTCATATCCAGGCCTGTACCTGGTTTTAATACACTCCCTAAAAATAAAGCTATAATTATTGCTACAGCAGTAGTTGATAAGTAAAATGCCATAGTTTTAGTTCCTATTCTTCCTAATTGTTTAACATCTCCCATAGATGATGCTCCACATACTAATGAAACAAATACTAATGGAACAACCATCATTTTAATTGCAGATGTAAATCCAGTGCCTAGTACCTTAAATAATCCACCTATAATTACTGTATCCTTAATATAACTTCCTGGTAATGATTTCAATATTAATCCAAATATAAAACCTAAAAATAATCCTAATAAAATTTTGCTTGTTAATGTTACTTTTTTCTTCATTGTTAAATCTCCCTTATTTCTTTTTTCGTCGTTACTATTTTATTATACATCATTTCCTATATTTTTGTTTATTTTTTTAAGTTTATATCTGTTTTTGTATTATTTTTATTTATTTTTTAAAGTATTTCAAGTTAAGCCTTTATTTTTTTTACCCTTATTTAATTTCACAGGTGATTATTAATGTATTTGTTAAAAAATTCATTAATTTTCAAGGTTTGGCGAACTTTAAATGCATTTCAATACACTAATGTTCTTTTTTAATATACACAGTTATATAATTATAAGATCTTTTATATTTTTTAAATAAAATACACCTAAGATATATATCATTAGGTGTATTCTGTTAAATATAAATTTAATCATATTATATTCTATATATTTTCGTATTACAGTACTGCATAAGTGGTACCTCTAATTCTTTATCCAATTGGCTCATAATCATAGTAATATCGTAATAATTTTCATCTTTTTGATAAATGGCATAGGTTGATTTTATATGTCCTTGTATGGAGTCTGTTATTACCTCAGAAGGAGAACATACTTGACAATTTTTATTATTCATTTGACTATCTACAGGAATTAACTCTTCAACTTGCAGAGGATGTAATTTTCCTCCTGGATTAAAAAGCTTATCGTAATCTTCTTCACTGTATCCTACTATATACGATGTTTCTGAATTAGTATTGCTATCTTTTTTTATTATTTTTTCACTACCATCTTCAAAAACTTCTTTTGTTGTATATGTTCCAGAAAAATCACCTCTAACAGTTACTATTGAGCCTTTTTTCTCACTATAATTTACTTCCATAGT